>NZ_JNKU01000037.1 GCF_000702165.1 Sharpea azabuensis DSM 18934 | reverse complement strand
GATACTAGACGAGCTTGGCTACGAGAAGATGGATGTGGATACAGCCAATCTCTTCTTCAATCTCATTGCGAAGAGATATGAGAAGTCCAGCACTCTCATCACGACTAACCTGACATTCTCCAAATGGCCAGAGGTTTTTGGAGATCCTGTTCTTACGAATGCACTCCTTGACAGACTGTTACACCACAGTCAGGTATTGAACATTAATGGTCCTTCCTACAGATTAAAAGATCAGCTTCAGCTAATGACTGATGATGATTAAAAAGACAAAATAAAAATGTAGGAAAATCTACATTCTTATTTTGTCCAAAACCTGCATTATTATATTGACTTTTGCAGCCTGCGCCCGGTCTACGGTCAGGCCGTTGTCCGGCCCGTCCCGTGGGTCAAAGCTGATGATATAGTGGTGGCTTTTCACATCCTCCCGCCGCTGATTTTTCTCATAGCGGAGATTGGAGCGCATACACGCAACGGCAAAATCCTCGCCGCCGCAGTTCAGCGTGGACAAGCGATAATCCTCACGGGGGATAAGCCTGCCGTTTTCATCAAGGACGGGCTTCATAGTAAATTCGTCATGCTCAAAGAGCAGGTATTGTTCGGCGGCTCCGTAGTCGGCGTTCTTAGAGCCTAAATGCTTGAGTGTTGCCAACGGCGTCACCTACTTTCTTTAGGACTTCATACTTGAGGGCGGCAAGGTCGGCGGCCGCTTCCCGCAATTCCTTTGCCATAGCCGGGTAGGGGCTATGCCACTCGTTGAGGGTGCGGGCAATCTGGTTGAGATTGCCGCCAATCCTGCCGTACTCGGCTGTGAGCTTCCCGACAGCGGAGAGCAGCTCGTCATTGACTGACGACACATGGAGTACGGGGCGTATGGTAGTGCGCCGGATGGCCTGCCGGAGAAATTCGGACTGACTGATACCATAGGGCGCAAGCCGTTCTGTGAAGTCGGCGTATTCTTCATCGGTCAGCCGGGTTTTCACAACATGGCTGCGGTGGGGGGTGTTGTATCGCTTCGGCATGGGCTGTAAACCTCCTTTCACTTATCACAAAAAATGGGCTGGTCTGTTAGCTATTTTCGGGGCATTTCCTGTCTGCCGGACAGAAATATTTTTGCGGCGTAAGCCGCATAGCAGGGTTTGGGGAAGGCACTCCCCAACAAGTTTCCCGCGAGGGGCAAAACCGCAGAATTGCGGATTTTGGCACCGTGGTAGAAACTTGCTCTAAGTAAGCCGTAGATTTCCCCTTGCACTTACTACTCGTATAGCTGCCGCCTGTTTTGGCCGGATTTCTGCAAAAATCTTACGGCGTGGGGCGATTTTTACCCGCAGTTCTTTCTTTCCGCTAAAGATACATTTCAAAGGCCGCCAGCTACCCGCTTGCCGGGAATTTTCTCAAATTTTCCTTTGCCTTAGAAATACAGAAAATGCAGATTTGGCTACCGCCGCAGAAAATTTTTTGTTTCCGGCTTCACCTACCTACTACGGATGACTTTGCGATTTTGCCAAACGGATAAAGAAAAAAGCAGCAAATCTTTTTCAGACTTACTGCTTTCGCTGGCCGCCGATGGGCGGTGGATATTCAGTTTTGAAAGTTCAGGTCAGGTTGGCCCAATGATGGATAGCACAATAAATTCCTGTTTTCCCTTTAAGGCATTGTGCATTTTTTCTATTTCTCTTGATGATTATTTTTTTCATAATCAATCAATGTACCTATAACAATTCCAATCAACATTCCGATACCTGCACAAATAGAAATAGCAAAAAGATTTTGCAAAAACGCCCATGCCAACACACCTATGCAACCACCGACAATAAATCCTGTTAATAAGCCAATAGTTAAGTATTTATTACTTTTCATATTGCTATATCTCCCCTAAAAGTATATTTGTCGTTGGTTCTATTATACTATGACCTGCTTCCTTTAGGAATAGATGAATTGTAAACTGGCTGGAGTGAAACCGCTAATGACAGCCAGTGTTTGTTCTTTGTTTATCGGTCAAAGCGAAATTTGAACAGGGCGGCAATGAGCTGTTGCTTTATATGTTCCTCAACTTCGGCGTTGACTTTCCCGTGTACTTTGGAACAGTAGCGGATATATCCGGCATAGTGGGAAAGAATGGTGTCGATTGCGTCCGGGTCGCCCTCATGGGCTTTGACGATTGTTTCATAGGGGAGAAGTTTACTCATAGTCATTTCCCTCCATGAGCCGCCTTAACCGCTGCAAGGCAAGCCGGATATGCCGCCCCGCTGTGCTGCGTGTCCGGCCAATATGTACGCCGATCACTCGCTGCGGCTGGCGCAGGAAATAGTAACGAAAAATTTCTTCCTGCGTCTGCTCCGGCAAAAGGGCAAGGGCGGCGGCAAGCTCCGCATGATACAGAACGGCGGTCTGGCCGCAGGCGGTAAAAAGATATTCTTCAAGCTACTCCGGCTCGGCAAGCTGGACAAACTTTTCACTCATCAGATAATCAAGGGAAACTTCCCGTTCCCACCTCCGGCGCAGCTTCAAGATTTTATCTATGGCTGCGTGACGAATGACTACCTTGCAAAAGGCATTGAATGTGTACTGGATATGCACCTTGTAGGCTTCATCTTCGGTCATGGAAATTCCCCCTCTCTGAATAATAGTGCGGGGCGGCAGTACTCCTTGCTGTCGCCCCTTGATTGCCTACCAGCAAAGACGGGCGGGGCTGTCAACGACGGCGCGAAGCGGCGTTCATTTTATCGTTGACTGGCTCGGCTGGGTTTGCTATTTACCCGACAAACTTGAATTTATTTTAAGCTATCACGTTTTACCTTCTTAAGCCTTACTATCATTACCATAGGAATTTCTTTGTTGGTTTTGAAACATTCTTCATAAAATCCATCAATGACAAATCCAGCTCTAAAACAAAGGTTAAAAATATCTTGTATGGAACGATGATAATAAATCTGCTCTTTCGGTTGCCCTTCAATCGCTATATCATAGTAACTGTGCGGTGTCATATATTTTTCAGTCAACGTGACAAAACAAGGGTGTTGCGTTGCAAAGACAAAAATTCCGCTTTCCTGCAACAGTTCATAAACAGCCATAAGAAGTGGTTCAATGTCCGTAATATCCATAATTGCCATATTAGAAACTGCTTTCGTAAAGGCTCGATTTCTTTTTAATTCTAATATACTTTTTCTATCGGTCGCATCCGCCACACAAAATTCAATTTGTTTTGCATATTGTGATTGCCGTCTTTTAGCCAATTCTATCATTTTTTTGCTGTAATCAAAAGCGACAACCGAAGCACCTCTTTGTGCAAGATACGAAGAATAATTTCCATTGCCACACGCAATATCCAAAATGTAATCCGCAGGATTAGGAGATAGAAGTTCCGTTACTTTGGGGCGCACTACCTCTCTGTGAAATTCATTAGATTCGTCACCCATTGCATTATCCCAAAATTGTGCGTTCTCCTCCCAGATTTTTTTACTTTCCTCTGTTCCCATGTTCTCTCCCACTCCCAAAATTTGCTTTTTTGCTTCCATTAAATCTTCCTTACTATATTCCATTGTTACCCTCCATAACTTCTGATTGTTGTCGTCTTGACTATTATGTATCTTTTCTTTCCAAAATGGTATAGGCTTTTATTTTTGTAATGCTGCAAAACTTTTCTTCTGTAAGGTATTCAAAGGATATTTCCCTTTGCCGCCGCTTGCATTAAGCCGCCGCTATTGGAAAGCCAAAAGCAGCGGCTTTTTTTACTCGGTATTACCGAAAAGTATAGAAAGCAGGATATGTCATCATTTGTCATTTCTTCTCAATGTAATAACTGCATGGCATATCAAGCCAAATACAAGAGAAAAACAGCCACCGCCAAATAGCGATGCTCCCCACCCTGCACCTGACATTGTCATAAAACCGCCAACAAAGAAAATACCAATGCCAAGAAATATACCAACACCATAAAAAAGTCCAATTGCCATATCGTACTTATTAAATTGTCGTTTCTCCTTTTTTTCATATGTTTCCATCTTTGTTATTACCTCCTTCGCAAAATCGTCCATGTTGACTCCAAAAAGAAAGCAAATTTTTTTCAACATATTTAAATCGGGTTCATTAACATCTCTCTCCCAATTCGATAGTGCCTGCCGGGTAACATTCAATTCCCCGGCTAGTTCTTCCTGTGTCATTCCCAATTGTGTTCGCAGATGACGTATTTGCTTTCCTGTTGTAATATTCGTCTGTTCCTGGTTCAAAATAGTTTCTCCTCTCTGATACTGATTTTATCAATGATATTTCGCAATAGCCAGCAATGAACGCTTGCATTGCGCAAGACGTTACATTATCTTCTGAAACATATAGCGCACCTTGTCCAGGCGGCTGTTTGGACGGCGGGGCTGGATGACTGGCTTGCCGACAGCGGCCTGATACCCTTTCAGTTCTGTAAGGCATACGCTCTGCCCGTTGGTGTAAAAGGCCAGATCAGTACGGTATGCCTGTATACAGCGGGCGGGAATCTCGCCAGTAAAGACAACTTCATCCTTTTTTACCTGGACCGTTTCGATGGTGGCACAGTATTTCGGTGCATCATGATAAGCCCTGGAAAGATATTCCCGGGGCGCATAGAGGGTGAAGGAGAGATAAGGTTCCAGCAGTTGCGTCCCTGATTCCTTCAATGCCTGTTCCAATACAATCGGGGCCAATGAGCGGAAGTCCGCCGGCGTGCTGACCGGACTGTAATAAAGCCCGTATTCAAAGCAAATCTTACAGTCCGTTACGTTCCAGCCGAACAAGCCCTGCTCCAGCCCGTAACGGATACCATCCCTGACAGCGTTTTGAAAACTCTGGTTCAAGTATCCCAGCGAAACCCGGCTCTCGTATTGTACACCGGAGCCAAGCGGGAGTGGTGTAACAGACAGTCCGATGGATGCCCAAAACGGGTTGGGCGGCACCTCGATATGGATGGTGTGGCTGGCTGCTTTGAGCGGCCGCTCCATATAAATGACGGCGGGTTCCTTTACCACTGTTTCAAGCTTGTATTTTTCCGACAGCAAAGCGGAAACAACCTCCAACTGCACCCGGCCCAAAAAAGAAAGAATGATCTCATGGGTGATGGAATCCACCTCGCAGCGCAAAAGCGGGTCAGTATCCGCAAGTTGCGTAAGAGCGTCCAGCAGCCGTTCTCTTTGCGCTGCCGTTTTCGGCGCAATCGACGTCCGCAGCATGGGGAGGGGGTCCTCACGCCACCTTTTACGAGGGAGCCGGGTTGGGTCCCCTAATACATCGTTTAACCTCACGCTGTCGCTGGGAAGGATAACAATTTCACCCGGATAAGCGGTGTCTGTCCGAACAATTTCCCCTTTGGATGGAATACGCATCTCTGTGATTTTCAGCTTTTCTCTCCCGGCCAGGGCCACCGTATCCCGCAGGCGCAGCGTTCCGCTGTATAGCCGTAGATAGACACGCCGCTGGCCGCAATCTGTATACTCCACCTTGAAAACGCTGCCGCATAGGGCGGCGCTCCCCTGTTCCCCAATCGGTTGGAACAGCCCTGTCACCGCATCCATCAACGGTTGAATGCCAAGGCCCTTTTTGGCGCTGCCATAATAGACCGGGAACAGGGAGGCGTCTTGAACCCGCCGCTGTTCCTCCCGCACAAGTTTTTCCCGGCTGATTGGTTCTCCTGCGATATACTTTTCCAATAATTTATCGTTATTTTCGATGACCGCATCCCATGCTTCTATGTCGGTATTTTCCTCCAGGACTATTTCCGGGGACAGCGACACCGTCTGCTTGATGATAATATCGGCGGAGAGCTTATCCCGAACAGACTGAACCACGCTCTGCAAATCAACGCCAGCCTGGTCGATCTTGTTGATAAAGATAACGGTGGGAATGTTCATTTTCCGCAGGGCATGGAACAGAATACGGGTCTGGGCCTGCACGCCATCTTTAGCGGAGATCACCAAGATGGCCCCATCTAAAACAGCCAAAGAGCGGTACACCTCCGCCAAAAAATCCATGTGGCCGGGCGTATCCACAATGTTGACTTTACATCTGTGCCACTGGAAGGAAGTGACTGCCGCTTGAATGGTAATCCCACGCTGCCGCTCCAAAAACATGGTGTCCGTCCTCGTTGTCCCTTTTTCGACGCTCCCCGGTTCTGAAATGGCTCCGCTGGCATATAGCAGGCTCTCCGTCAAGGTCGTCTTTCCAGCGTCTACATGGGCAAGAATTCCAATATTGATTATTTTCATGTGATTGTCCTCCCTTTACTGCCCCGAAGGGCATAAAAATCCCCAGCAGTAAAATACTTTTACCACTGGGGATGATAATTTGCGGACATACACATATACAGCATACACCTGTTTGTGAGTGCTGTTTTTGGGGATATGTCAAAATTGATAAGGCAAAAGTATTCTTAAATTGGGTACAAAAAACTAAGCCCCTACAAAAGGGACTATCATAATCCTTTGTTCCCACTATTTGATTATAGTTTTATTTAAGAATACCTTGCCGCATATTTTTTACTCCTTTTCTGGAATAGAATTATTATATCACATCAGTTTTAGGAAAACAAGTATCTAAAAGAAATTTTTCTTCCCCTTATATGTAACAATCATACCGGCTTCCTAACGTTCAGAATGGTTTCTACTGTCTGCTGCGGTGTTTGGTTGGAATTGTCCAGCCAAAAGCCGATCCGTGGTGTTGTCTGCATTTTACTAAATACAAATTCAATGTATACAGAAAGAAATATATAAGGAGTGGGAGGGATTCCGCCGTAGTCGGCATTGTAGGAAAATCCAAAAGTTTAGATTTTCTCAAAATGCTTATCTTTTGGTCTTTGGTTCGGAATAGTGTAGTGCTGGCGGTCTATCTATTGTTTTCGGTTGCTTGCTTCTTTACCGTACATGAGCATTATAAGAAGGCTTGTATTCACCCGCTGTTTCAGTAATTTTATACTGTGCACCAACAGGAAGATTATCAATCTTTAGTTCTTCATCCTTCTTCATCATTACATGCACATAGCCATTACCATCACTATCTGATGTAAACACGTTATTACCTAGCTTATACTCTGTATTCTTTTCAAGCTTCTTGAATGCAACATCAAAGTCATATGTATGTTCATTTACAGAGAAACCTTCTACCTGTTTCTTCATCGTAAAGCCATTTGTTTCTATATCTAGATTCTTTTCTTGATAGTGGTTTTCAAATAGAACATCAGCATGATAATTATCATCATTTAACATTCCACTTGCATTTGTATGAGTCGTTATGAGCTCTTCATATTCATTTTCCTTTACTGAGTATGACGTACCTTCAGGAATATCTGTCAAATGAGCGGTTTCACCATTTTTTAGATTTACTCTACCAACACCATCGTTAAATACAACATCACCAAATATTTGTGTACCTTTAATATTTTTTCCAGATAGGGTGACCGTGAAAAGATAACTCATATCCTTATATTTATTTGGAACTTCAATTGTTGGTGAATCTTCTGTGATCTTATATTCCTTCTTTGTAGAAGGAATAACTTTCCCGTTTTCATCTAATCCTGTTACAATTGCATAGTAGCCATACCCATCTCCAATACCAATATAATCAGATCTAAATCCAAAAGTAACACTGTCTCCATCAATATCATATTCTTTAGTGTTACTTGTATTTGTATGATTGCCGCCGCCAAGCTTTCCTGAGATTGAGGTGCTGTGATTATTTGAAGCTGTGTAGTTTGGATGTTTCCCTTGCCACATGCATACCCAGTCACAATCACTTGACTCACCACCATAAATTATCTTCACATGAAGTTTGGATGCGCCATCAATTGTTACAACATCGTTTATATTCATGCCTTCTAAATAGTTACCATTTTGGATTCCTTCATCATTTATATTAGGTGTATGAGAGTATTTAGTTACTGGAATATCAGTCAATACCAATTGTTTACCATCCACCTTCTTAGTTATATCAATACTATAGTAATCTTTCTTTACTACTCTTGTATCAGTATTTACGATTTCCGAAGGATTTTCTTTTGTAGTTACAACTGGATTATTCTCTTTATTCGAAGATGTATAACCTTCAACAGGATCTTCCCATGCATAATAAGTTGCATGATCATCAGCAACATTAAATTCATAAGTCCAAACATCACCATCTTTAGTTATTGTAGCATCAGTATCAGATGAATAAGTAGCCCTATCTTCAGCATGAACTTCAGTTATAATACTCAAGTTCTTAAATAGTGAAATAATATTTGATCCGATTTCTTTTAGTGTCTCAATGAATCCAATGTTATTCGCTTTTGCGCCTGTTGAAGTAGCCTTATAAGTGAAATAACCTTTACCATCACCACCATAATAAGCTTTACTCATACCAGTTTCTCTAGGGTCATAATTAGGTAGCTTATAGCTATTTCTAAACATATCCCCATCCCAATCCGATATATTAAGCCACGGCTCAGAAACATATATTCTTTCTAAATTATCACAATAAGAAACCATATCCGATACCTCACAAGAGTAAGTAGCATAACGATTAACATGCATATTTGAAAGATCTAATTCTTTTAATTTTTCACAACTAGAAAACATGCCATTCATATAACGTGCAGCTTCAAAATGAGAAACGTCCAAAGTTTCAACGTTTTTCACGTCATTAAACATATAATTCATACTATATATTGATGGGGTGTTAAAAGAAGATACATCCAGAGACTTTAACGAAATACATGCATAAAACATTCCGTCCATATATTCAACTTTAGCAGTATTAAATGAAGATATATCTAATGAGATAAGTGAACTACAGTATCTAAACATATAAGACATATTTATAACATTTGATGTGTCAAACCTTGAAAGATCTAAGGCTTTTAAATCTGAACAAAAATCAAACATACAAGACATATCTTCAACGTTTGAAGTAACAAAAGATGATAGATCCAATGATTCTAAAAGTGAACAGCGATAAAACATTCCGTACATATTTTTAACATTTCTGGTATCAAAGGAAGAAATGTTTAATTTATTTAATTTAGAACAGCTTCCAAACATATACTTGAAGGAAATCACCTTTGACGTATTAAATTTAGAAAGATCTAATGCTTTTAATGATGAGCAACCATTAAAAATATAACTCATATTTTTAACTTTAGCTGTATCAAAATTAGAGACATTTATAGACATTAGAGAATTGCAATCACTAAACATTCCTTCCATATTTGTGATTTTGCTAGTATCAAAATTAGATAAATCTATTGATTCTAATGCTTTATTGCTAGAATACATTTCCTGCATACTTGTCATAAAAGCAGTATCTATTTTATTTGTATCTATCTTAGTAGCCTTATCAAAATATGAGAACATATATTTTACTGCATCCGACATCCTTATCGTTTGTGCATTCGTCCAATAATAGATAACGTTATCTTTTTGCCAGCCATATATCTTATAACGTGCATTTGCATCATAGAAATTTTTATCAAGTCGAACTGCATTATTTGGCACTTCGGTTTCCGAAATATCACTATACAAAATCGAAGTCACACTATTAGCTTTAAAATTTAAAATATGAGAAAATGGACTATTTCTAATTTTGGAAGAATAATTGACTTTATCATTCAAATTATCCTCCCTCCACTCCACATAAGAAGGAATTTTTGTGATATCTGTTGTGATATGAATAACAGGTGTTGGTCTTTCTTCATTTGTCTTGTTGTCTTTCCAGACCTTCTTAACAATGATTTTGCCATCTTTAATCTTTTCGTTGTCTACACGATATTTATTGTTAGTGTTATGTTCTTGACCATCAATTGTGTATTTACCGTCTTTCTCAATAACGACTACATGCTTGGTGCTTTCAGCCGTATATCCAGTTGGAGCTTTTGTTTCCTGGAGGATATATGTACCTGACTCAAGGCCATCGAATGTCACAAGTCCATCGGCTCCTGATATAGATGTTTTATTAACCTTTGTTCCTTTATTGGATGTTCCTTTCAATGAGAACTCTGCACCTTGAAGTAATGAGTCGTCATATGATGACTGCTTTGAAATTTGAATTGTATGATATGGTTCATTATAAATAATGATGTTGCCTGTCTTATCAGTTACTGCATCCTGTATGCCTGCATTACCCTTGTCATCAATAACTGCAGTATAATCTACATCATTGGAAATATAGCCTTCTGGCGTGCCCACTTCCTTAAGCGTATAGACACCATATTCTATATTTTCAAATCTAACAGTTCCATAATCATCCGATGTTGCATAAAGGAGCACTTCATTCTTATAAACTGATTTACCTGTTAGACTAAAACGTGCATTTTTGACACCTAAAGCCTTATTAACCAAATCTCGTTTTTCAAATACAACATCACCATGTATTCTTGGATCATCTGTCAATGTAACGACATTGTCATTCTTTGTAATTTCTTCATTGTCATTCTTATAGATAAAGAACTGACCTTCATCATTAATGATTACATTGTATTCTGTCTTGTCTAGGAAATAATCATCTGGTGAATATGTTTCCTTGAGTTTATATGTTCCTTTTTCAATAACTTCAAATACGAGATTGCCCTTTGCATTTGTTGTTTCAGTGACATCAATCTTAGTATTGTAATCTGATGTACCATAAAGACGATACTTTGCGCCTTCAACAGAGTCATCGCTTTCAGATGACTTCTTATGGATATCGACATTGCCTGTCATCTTGAATGATACCGTTGTATAGTCATGATGGATCAATGCTGTTTTTTCATTATCTTTATTGTCTATTGTTGTATCTCTGACGTATATGTTATTGTAGGAATTCTGATAGCCATCAGCCTTACCTTCAACTTTATCAGGTGCCTGCATATAAATAACAGCATTAAGCGTTTCACCTTCATTAAGTATATAGTCACCACCATTAGTATTCTTAGAACAGTCAATAGCTATTGCTTTTACAGAAGAAAGTTTTGTATTTTCATCAAGCTTCTTCCATATTGTACTGTCTTTGAGATCATTGTTGTTGTCTATTGAAAGGTTGTTTTTTTCACTATAGTAGACAACAGGAGCGATACCCTTAGACTTCAGTTGTGTAAGATCCAATGAACTTAATGTTCCATGCCAGTCTGATTTCTTTCCATTGACTGAATAGTTCTCAAGTGAATCATAGATAATGATATTCTTTCTCTTTGTTGTATAAGAGTTGACAAGACGTGTTTCATAAGAATACTCATCTTTACCTGATACTAAGGTACTGTATGAATAAGCACTATCCTTAGCTGACTTGACTTGAAGCTGTAAGCCTGTAAGTGATGAGGCAATGTTGGAGATACTGTATGAATCTTCATCATAGAGGAATTTGGCTGCATCAGTTTGTTTATCTAGGTCTATCATGTAGGCCTTATTAGCAGCTGACATATTACCACCATTATCCGCGAAGCCATCTGTGATATCTTCGTTGCCTGTTTCATAAGCTACTGGGTTGATAATGTTTTCGCCATAGTCCTTCACAGAATCCCAGCTCATCATAACACTAAGATATAGATTGTAATACTTCGCTTGTACTGGAATATCAACAATGATGAGATCTCTCCCACTCTGCATATAGTTCTGCTTGATTTCATAACTGAAGTCATTCTTGCTTAGTGTGCCCTTTTCAGTTTCAACCTGTAATGTACCTTTCTTAAGATGTGTACCTTTAGGTAAAAGATCATAGAAACGTCCTGAATCCTGTACAAGATAACTTGTTTTGTCATCAGTTTTAATTGTTTCCATTTGGTCAATCTTCCATCTTAATTCATAAGCCTTCTTAGCTGGATTATTGCCAGTTGAGAGAAGATGCTTGTTGAGGCTTGAGGATTTCTGTGGTCTGATAGCTCTATCAAATGCATAACTTCTTGCTGAAGAAATCACATTATTCTGAGAATCTGTGATTTTCGAATCTGAGAAATTTTGTAATCGAATAATATTCTTGTCTTTAATCTTAGAATCAATATATTTAGAGCTCTTCAAACTCATATACGGATAGATTTCAATAAATGTATGATAATGTGCATTGGATGTTGTAACTCTGAATCCAGTCACGTTTGATTCATCAGTAAAAGTAATTTTCTTATCAGTAAATTCAGAAACCAAATCATTATTGAGAATATGGGCACCATCAGTATCATATGAAGCTACTTTCTGCCATTCTCCATCATTATTACGCACCCAGAAATAAATTGGATCTTCATTCTTTCCCTGCGTATCCACAACGAATTTTTGTTCAGCTAAATCGAATTTACGGATTTCATACTTGACAGACCAATCTACAGAAGTATAACGATAGTCATCTTTATCAAGTTTTCTTGCATCTTCAGGAATATTATAATAATGCGCATTATTTTTCACATTATCCGTGATATTCTCATCCAGATAGAAAGTATCTGTCGTTAATTCATAATTAACCTTGTTCTTGCCATAGTTATCAGGATTGTCTCTACTTCCGCTAACCGTATATGGATAAGGATAAGATAACAAATTCGTATAATATTTAAACTTATCTATAGTTTTACCAGATTGAAGTTGATCAAGGTTATAAGAAGCAAAATCCCAGTAATAATGAAATTTATCATACCAGTTATTATTTCCATAATTCTGACTGCTGAAACGTCCTACTGGATAAACAAACTTAGGTGTATCCCATCTGAATTCCTGACTTGATGAAGCAACTGTAGGTGTATCCACCTGATCAACAGGTGTGATTGTTGCCTTTACATCATTGTCTAACGCATAGAAGTCATCTTTCTCATACTTTCCAGGATCATAAGCAGTAAGAACATAGCTTGTATTTTCATCTTTTGTTAGATTGTTGAGAACATTTTGCGTACTAAACTTCAAACTACCACTTCTATATCCCACAACAAGTAGTCCATCAGTCTTAGGATTGTCTTCAAGAGTCAAGTTATAAGGCTGAGTTAGGGGGTCTTTAAGCTTTGTATCAATCTGCCATATGAGAAACCATTTGTCTTTTGTGTTTTCAGGCTGAGTGCCCCAGCTTTTGTCCCATTGGCGATAGATTTTTTGTGGAATTTGCTTTTTAACTGAGAAAATGGTTGCTGAAGTATTGATATAGACAGGAACCATAGCTGTTTCAGCTGTTTCTGTTTTACCATTATTTATGAGTGAAAGATGTGCCTGGAATGGATCTGAAGCTTCCATGTCCTTATAGCTAAAAGTACTTTGGCTTGTGAGATAAGATACTTCGATATAGCCATGGCTACTGCCTGAGAGGACATGTCTGTTGTAGATAATGTAGTTATTATGATCATCACTTTCCTTATAGGCATAGTCAACCTTATGAGAAGAATCTTCTTCCTCTTCCTTGACAGCTTCTTCTTCAGTTGGTACTGAGAGCTCTATGTAATCCGCATATTCACCATTACGATTCTTGAGAAGTCTCTTTGGAATAGTAATCTGAAAGCCATTTTCAACAATGTCATGTTCTGCCGAAGTGTCATAGTTGATTCTGTAAGTGAAACGATGCTTGTCATAAGTTGTAGTTGGAGTCCAGACATAGCGACCTTGGATATCTAGCTTAGCACCACTAGCTACCTGGACACTGAAATTGTCTATGGCAGTTGTTTTTGTATCTTCTGCCTTGACTGGTGCAGCATTAGGAATGAGCAATGACATAACCAGGAGTAAACTCATGCCTAAGACTACTATGATATGTAATGTCTTGTTCATGAATCTTTTCATCATATGTCTGTCCCTCTCTTATTTTGTAAGTATTTCATTAAGTAATAAAATAAGGCAAGTGCCGAGAGAAACAAAGCAGCGATGTATTTCATGATACTTGTTGCATCTTCAGTCTTCACATGTTTTGTCTTCTTAGATACAACATTCTTTTCTTGTTTGATTGTGTTGTTAGTAACGTTTGAACCAAAGATGATATCCGTCTTATTTATGCCATCTTTACTCGCATAAATAGCTGATTCCATCTTGCCATCCGCATTTCTAGTTACAACAACAGTTGTGTGGTAGGTTGTGCCCTTGTCATCAGTAATCAGATAGTGATAGTTATCTGCCTTGGTAATTGGAATGACAAAGGACTTTGTTTCATTATTGAGCGTCAAGTTTTCCGTACTAGGAAGTGGGGAATCCGTAGAGGATATTGTCACTTTATGAGACGTATTTCCCTTTGCGGTAATAGGCAATGTAATTGTATGTTTAGAGGCATGAACACTGCCCATACCAAGCGTCAAGAAAAGCATCATCCATCCTAGCAGGATATTCGTTTTCTTTCTTTTCATTTTCCCTCCATTAAAGAAAGCATATTCTGCGAATGTAATGTTTTCATGAGATGAAGGCATACATTGATTGGTCAATAAGAGAAATATCTTGCTTAGGCGGTGGAATATGCATCAGTCACTAAAATCTAAGCGCTTTCATTCTGATGCATATAAAACAATGATGTTCATGATTTATCACTTATTCACCGAGTGGTAGTTTGTATGTATGCCTAAATGGCGCACTGTATATTTCTTTCATCCCTCCCTTTTATGACAATGATATTTTGTAGTCCATAGAGATATTCATAGCTTCCCTTGATGAAAATGTCATATATTTGTCATCTATCCCTATGTTTACAGTATACATATATTTTCAAAATCCGAAAACATAAAAATGTCATTTTTCAAATTTTATTATTGACATTGTCAAATAAAAGTGTTATAGGATTCAATTTACTTTTATATTACCTTTGTTATATTAATGTTATCTATGTCATACATTATTAATAAATGAGATACTTTATTATATGTATGATTATTAAGTTTATCTCCTTAACGAAAGAACTTTCACAGCTTTGTTTTAGATTTAAGTATAATACACCTTTTTACTAAGATGGCATGGCATGTAAGCTATTGTGGCTTGACATTCAAATGTAAGCGCTGTATCCTATTCGTATAGAGATCGTGACTAATGCGATTAGGCGAGACTATAAACAGTTTTAGACTGTTTTAGTCTCGTTTTTATTAGGAGAGAAAAAATGCAATATAGAGTAACGAAAGTCTTTAACAACAATCTCATATTTTCTAAGAATGAATTAGGTCATGATATTGTTTTAAAAGGAGCTGGTATTGGTTTTCAAAAGCATAAGGGTGATCTTGTTGATGGTAATAGGATTGAACATATCTTTGTATTGAAAGATGATGATGTCAGTAATAAACTTACTCAATTATTGAAACAGATTCCTGATGAATATTTAAGCGTTGTTGATGAGATTAAGACATTTGCCCAAGAGAAGCTCCATAAGACACTAAGTGATAATATTTATATTACTCTTACGGATCATATATATTTTGCGAAACAGAGGCTAAGTGAAGGTTTAATTTTTCAAAATCAGTTACTGTGGGAAATTAAAAGATTTTATAAGAGTGAATATGATGTTGCATTAGAAGCTATACATCTTATCAATCGAGATCTCCATATTCATCTTCCTGATGAAGAAGCAAGCTTTATTGCATTACATATTATTAATGCTGAAATAGGAGGCAAGGAAATACAGTCAGCTGTAGACATAACACAGCTCATCAAACAAATTGTTCAGATTGTTCAATATCAACTCAAAATACAGTTTGATGAAGATTCTCTATCATATACAAGATTCATTTTACATCTCAAGTTCTTTGCTCAACGTGTATTAATGAAGCAAAAATTTGATGATGATGTAGAATTTCTCTATGACCAAGTCCATGCTAAAATGCCTGATGCATTTAATTGCGCATTAAAAATATATGATTTTGTTGATAAAAAATATAAGTATGAAGTCTCGAAAAGTGAGATTGTTTATCTCACCATACATATTAATAGAATCTATACAAGCGAGCATTAATTGAGCAACAAGATTGTGACTGCGTAAGAGCAGGCAAGACTTAAAATATATCTATTTTAAGGAGGCGTCACTATGACAAACAAAGATCTCGCAAAGACAATATTAAAGGAGGTGGGTGGAAAGAGTAATGTCATTACTTATTCGCATTGTTCTACTAGATTAAGGTTTGACTTAAAAGATGTGAATAAAGTAAATCAAAAAGTGCTGGAGAATACTGAGGGTGTACTTTCTGTTATGGAAGTAGCTGGTCAAACACAGGTTGTTCTTGGTAGCAATGTCCAGTATATCTATGATGAACTTGTTTCACTCTTTCCATTAAATGGAGAAACTGCTCCAAAAAGCGAAAACAAGAAAGGCTTTTGGGGAACAGCTCTTGAACTTATTTCAAGTTTATTTACTCCCCTCATTGATACTTTAATTGGGGCTGGTATTTTAAAAGGCTTATTAAGTGTTTTAACGGCTACAAAGCTCCTTACAACTGATAGTGGGACTTATCAAATTCTTAATGCTGCTGCCGATAGTTTGTATTATTTCTTACCAGTTGTTATTGCGATTACATGTTCAAAGCGTTTGAAAACAAATCTCTTTGTATCTGTAACAATTGCTGGAGCATTGCTCTATCCAAATTTAACAGCCTTATATGACGCTGGAAAGTCTATCAGTTTCTTAGGTATTCCAGTACATTTAACAGCTTTTAAATCAAGTGTATTCCCTATTATATTTGCGATTGTTTTCTTATCATTTGTTGAAAAGGGATTAAAGAAAATACTACCTGATCAGATTAGAAGTAGGCTTGCTCCTTTCTTCTCATTGTTGATTGTTGTACCAGTAACAATTATTATCTTTGGTCCAGTTGGTTCTTTCTTGTCTTCAACAATTGCGAATTTCTATATGACACTTTATAGTTTTAATAAGATTGTTGCAGGTGGCTTTATTGGTGCTATTGCACAAGTATTGGTTGTCTTTGGTATTCATTGGGGATTATTCCCTATTATCTTCTCGAATGTTGAGAAGTTTGGCTACGATACAATCTTAGCTGTATTTGGGCCATCTATTATCGCACAGTCAGGTGCAGCTTTAGGTGTTTACCTTAAGACAAAGGATGCGAAATTAAAACAAGTAGCTTCTCCTGCAGCTATCATGGGCTTCTTTGGAATTTCTGAACCAGCCATCTATGGTATTACGCTTAAATATCGTAAAGCTTTCCTTTGTGCCATTATTGGTGGTGGTATCGGTGGTGCTATCGCCGGTGGAGCAGGTGCACGTGCAATGGCTGTAGCTGTTGCGTCCGTACCAACATTCCCTGCATACTTCGGTACAGGATTCGTTGGCTTCTTAGTTGGTTATTTCTCTGCCTTCCTTATTTCAGCAGTTCTAACATATTTCTTTGGCTTTAATGATAGTATGATTCCTGAAGAGGAAAAAACAGCTGAAAATAACACGCCTGACACCCTAGAACTTCATGCTCCTGTTTCAGGACAGATTATGCCTTTAAGTGATGTAAAAGATCCTGCTTTCTCTAGTGGAGCTCTTGGTAGCGGCTTTGCGATAATGCCTACTGATCACAATGTCTATGCCCCTGTTTCAGGCACTATTTCCGTTGTCTTTCCTACAAAGCATGCCTATGGTATCACTACAAAAAATAATGAAGAAATCCTTATTCATATAGGTATTGATACAGTAAAACTAAATGGTCAGTTTTTTACTTCGCATGTAAAGCAAGGAGATATTGTTATTGCAGGGGACTTACTCGCAACTGTTGATTTTAATAAAGTGAAGGAAGCAGGATATGATCCATCTGTTATTGTTGTTGATACATCAAATAAGAAATCAATAAAACTGCTAAACAAAGAGGACAAGATTACACAAAATAGTATCATTGCTGAAATTGGAGCAATGTAATATGCTTGAAGTCAACAATATTCCCTTCTATAAAGATACAAACCTGCTCTTTAAACGTATACCTCATACAAATAAACTACATATTCTTGATCCAACAGTTATTGAAAAAGTGAAAAAGAGTGGTTTTATTCTTGAAACTGATATTTCTCAAGATAATCAGTCAATAGATGCCTTAGCTTTAAGGCAAACAATGGGTTCACCTAACAATGATATAACAAGCACTCCAATAAAAATAGAAACTCTACTCATTCCTTTAAAAGACCGCCAGATTCCAATTAGGATTTTTAAACCTAACACTCCAACAAACCATATGATTATCTTTATTCATGGTGGCGGTTATATTGGTGGAAGTTCATGTGTTTCGACAAATCCATGTAAATATCTATGTGAATGTGCACAAGCAATGGTTGTGTCAATTGACTATCGTCTTGCCCCTGAAGCTCCTTTCCCAGCTGCCTATAATGATTGTAAAGAAGTCACAGAATGGCTTTTAGGCCATCTTGAATTATGGCAAATTGATTCTAAACATGTTGCTATATGTGGTGAAAGTGCTGGTGGTGCACTTGCTTTAGCCATTAGTGCTACAGAGTTAGGAAAGTCCATCGCCTTAACCATCCCTATCTATGCAGCTCTTGATGTCATCAATAATAAACAACTCAATTACTGGTCATATGATCATTATCCAATCATTGAGACACAAAAAGATTATATGAAGACAAGACTCAATAGATTCATTCTACTTAATGACTTAATGGTACATCTCTATGCCTATCATGTACATGACTACTGTGATGAACGCTTGTCTCCCCTCTATACAAAGCATTTACAGAATATTTCCCATGTTCTTCTTATTGAAGCAGAATATGATTATTACCGGCTATCAAATGATCAATTTGCGAAAAGATTAATCGATCATCATATTCCTTGTACGCTTGTTCGTTATCAAGGTATGGATCATGGTTTCTTTGATCGTATTGGCACCTGCGTTCAAACAAAGGACTGTATAGAAACCATAGCTCTCTATTTTCAACAATTATTATAATCATTCCACGTAATATATAATTCCAATGAAAAACAGTCTCAATCTCTTAAATAGAGATGGGACTGTTTTAAATTATAATACTGCACACATATCTTTGACATAGTTATAAACTGCATCTTCAACATCCTGATCTTGATTCGCAATAATATTGACAATGCCACTTCCGACAATAACACCATCCGCAAAACTTGCCATTTCCTTGGCTTGTTCTGGATTATGGATTCCAAAGCCTACAGCGACTGGTGTTTGCGTGATTTCTTTAATGCTTTCAACAATATCGGGTAGATTTAAGGCAAAAGCTGCATTGGAACGTGTTCCGGTAACCCCCATTGATGATACAAGATAGATAAAGCCTTCTGCTTCTTGGGCAATCATTTTGACACGTTCTTTTGATGTTGGGGCAATCATGGATATCAGGCTTACACCATATTGTGTACAGACATTGCTGACTTCCTTAGCTTCTTCATAGGGAAGATCAGGAATAATAATACTATCAATACCAACTTCCTGGCATTTCTTAAAGAATGCATCATAACTATAATGAAAGACAACATTTAAATATGTCATAAAACATAATGGAATATCAATACCTTCTTCTCTGACTTCTTTGACCATGGTCATGACATTATCTGTATGAACATCATTTTTTAATGCACGAACATTCGCATTTTGTATTGTTGGTCCTTCAGCAATAGGATCACTGAAAGGTATGCCTATTTCTATCAGCGATGCCCCTGCTTCTGTTATTTTATGAATATAGCGTTTGGTTTGATCTAGGGTTGGATCACCAGCTGTTAAGAAAGCGATAAAGGCTTTTTTATCTTTAAAAGCATTTTGTATTCTATTCATAGATTTCTTTCCCCCTATATCTTGCGATTGCGGCTACATCTTTATCTCCTCGACCAGATAGACAAACAATAATAATTTGGTCTTTACGCATACTTCCGGCAATCTTCTTAGCATATGCGACTGCATGAGCACTTTCAATAGCACAAATGATGCCTTCTGTCTTTGCGAGATATTCAAATGCATCAACTGCTTCATCATCAGTAATGCCGACATAGCTGGCACGCTTAGTTGCGGCGAGATAGGCATGTTCTGGACCTATACCAGGATAATCCAGGCCTGCTGAGATGGAGTAGACTGGAGCAATCTGACCATATTGATCCTGACAGAAAAGTGATTTCATACCATGGAAAACACCAATCGATCCAGTGTTAATAGTAGCGGCTGTTTCTGGCGTATCAATGCCCTTGCCAGCTGCTTCACAACCAATGAGCTGGACATCTTGATCAGGAATGAAGTTGTAGAAAGTGCCCATGGCATTACTTCCTCCGCCAACACAGGCCATGACAATATCAGGAAGCTTGCCTTCTTTTTCAAGAATCTGTGCACGTGCTTCTTTAGAGATTACGGATTGGAAATCTCTTACCATCATAGGGAATGGATGGGGACCCATCACAGAGCCTAGGCAATAGAGTGTATCATCAACGCGTTTTGTCCATTCACGCATACATTCGTTGACTGCATCTTTGAGGGTCATTGTACCTGTCGTAACAGGATGAACATGAGCACCTAAGAGTTCCATACGATAAACGTTAAGAGCCTGGCGATCTGTATCGACCTTTCCCATAAAGATATCACACTCTAAATCAAGAAGAGCGGCTGCTGTAGCTGTTGCCACGCCATGCTGTCCGGCACCTGTTTCCGCAATGAGGCGTTTCTTGCCCATCTTTTTGGCCATTAAAGCCTGACCTAGGACATTGTTGATTTTATGAGACCCAGTATGATTTAAATCTTCTCTTTTAAGATATATCTTTGCCCCACCTAAATCTTCACTCATCTTCTTTGCATAATAGAGTAATGAAGGTCTTCCTGCATATTCTTTCAATAATGTATTCAATTCTTCATTAAATGCTGGATCATTCTTATAAAACTCATATGCTTCTTCTACTTTATGTATCTCATTCATCAGGGTTTCAGGAATATACTGTCCCCCAAATTCACCATATCTACCTTTAGCCATTTCTAACACTCCTAATCACTTCTTTAATCAAAGCTTCATTCTTTACACCTTGCTTTTCAACACCACTTGATATATCTAAGGCATAAACATTTGTTTTTAATGCTTTCTGGATATTATTCTTGGATATTCCCCCAGCTAGAAAGATGGGATGATTAAGTTCTTGTATTTGACTCCAGTCAAAGCTTTGCCCACTTCCAGGCTGTACACCATCCAAAAGATAATAATTCACATCATAGCTTTTCATTTCATCTTTACCAACACGGATGGCCTTGATAATGGGTACATCAACGGCTTCTTTAAGCTGCTTGATATAACGTTCATCTTCTTGTCCATGAAGTTGTATAAGATCAATAATATGGTCTTGCACAACTTCGCTGATGAAAGTAATTGGTGCATTCACAAATACACCAACAGCCTGAATATCAGGATCAAGTAGTTGTTTGAGCTTTTTGGCCTTTTCTTTTGTCACCTGTCTTGTACTTTTCGCAAAGACAAAACCAATATAATCTGGTTTATATTTATTGACATAAGTTATATCTTCTTCTCTAAAAAGACCACATATCTTAATTTTCACCTTTTAACCTCTTCAACATAGCACCTTTATCGCGAGCTCTCATGAGAGTTTCTCCAATCAGCACACCATTCACATGATGCTCTTCAAGTTCCACAATCTGACTTCTCTCTTGAATACCGCTCTCACTCACAAATAACACATCTTCAGGTATCATATTCAGGAAACGTAATGAATGATGAATATCAACACTAAAATCTCTTAAGTCTCGATTATTCACCCCAATAATTCTTGCCTGTGCTTTAATAGCTTTTTGGAGCTGTTCTTCATCACGTGCTTCAACTAAGGCATCTAAGCCAAGTTCATGACATATGGATAAATAGTGTTTGAGGTGTTCTAACGTCAATATGCCACTAATCAATAATACTGCACTTGCTTTCGCAATCTTTGCTTGATAAATCATATATTCATCAATTATGAAATCTTTTCTTAGTGTAGGTATGCTAACCTCTTCACTAATCTCCTTTAGATAACTCAGATGCCCTTGAAAATAATCCGGTTCAGTAAGAACTGATATGGCATGAGCACCAATATCTTCATATTCTTTCGCAATTTTTAAATAATCAAAGTCTTGCGCAATCACCCCTTTTGAAGGTGAGGCTTTCTTGACTTCACATATATAGGAAAGAGCAGGCTCTTTGAGTGTGTTATATAAACGAAAATGTGATTTGGGAAGTTTATAAGCCTGCTCTTTCACTTCTTCTAAAGGGACCAACTGCTTCTCCCTTTGTATTCTTTTTTCAGTACTTCTTACAATCTCATCAATAATCATATCTTTCATCCATTACTTGCTTTAATATATTCTTCTAGTTTTTGTAAGGCTTGCCCATTATCAATAAACATTGCTGCTTTTTGTATTCCCTGGGAAATATCATCAGCCTCGCCACCTACATAAAGAGCAGCTCCTGCATTTAAAAGAACGGCGTTGCGTTTTGTTCCTTGAATTTCACCACTTAAAATACCTCTTGTAATAGCTGCATTCTCTTTCGCATCACCGCCTACTAATTCTTCCTTTTGACCACGTACTAAGCCAAAGTCTTCTGGCTGAATTGTTGTTGTGCGGTAATAGCCATCTTTAAGTTCACATACAGTCGTTGGTGCACTTACTGAAATCTCATCAAGCTTGTCCTGACCATAGACTACGAGGGCCCTTTTTACACCTAGCTTATCAAGTACTTTCGCAATAGGTTCAACAAGATATTCATCATAAACCCCAAGCAGGAACATTGTTGGCTTCGCAGGGTTAGTAATTGGTCCAAGAATATTAAATACTGTTCTAAATCCTAATTCTTTTCGAATTGGGCCAACATATTTCATAGCTGAATGATATTGCTGGGCAAAGAGGAAACATAGCCCGACATCTTTCAACATTTGGTTGGCTTTAATAGGATCCTGGTGAATATTTACGCCAAGAGCTTCCTGTACGTCCGCTGTTCCTGAAAGTGATGAAGCAGCTCTATTGCCATGTTTTGCCACTTTAATACCACTTGCCGCAATCACAAAGGCACTTGTCGTTGAAATGTTGAAAGAATGGGCACCATCGCCTCCTGTTCCAACAATTTCTAAGACATCAAAGTCTGGATGTTCTACAGGTGTGGCGAGTTCACGCATGGCTGCAGCACAGCCTGATATTTCTTCGATGGTTTCTGCTTTTGTAGATTTTGTACTTAATGCGGCAAGAAAGGCAGCATTCTGTGTTGGTGTTGATTGTCCACGCATGATTTCATTCATCACCTGATAGGCTTCCTCATATGTAAGATCGCCTTTATTCACAATTTTCTCTATAGCTTCTTTAATCATAACTTGTCTCCTTTAAGAAATTCTTGATCATTTTCTCCCCCTCACTTGTCAGGATGGATTCAGGATGGAATTGCAGGCCATAGATGGGATAAACCTGATGCTTGATAGCCATGATGGCACCATCATCACTACGACCAATAATCTCTAATATATCTGGCCAGTTATTCTCACTGCCAGCTAGCGAATGATATCTTCCTACAACTGTTCTTTCACTTACTCCTTGAAAAATAGGTGAAGTCGTATCAATTGTTATTGTTGAAGATTTACCATGCATTAAATTTGGCGCATAGTCCACTGCTCCGCCAAAGCTTTCGATAATTGCCTGATGACCTAAACATATACCTAGTATAGGAAAGTTTTTTTGGCATTTTTGAATAAGCTCTTCACAAATACCAGCATCTTCTGGTCTTCCTGGACCAGGTGAAATGATGATGGCACGTGGCTTTAAGCTCTTGATGTCTTCAACGCTTTTTTCATCATTTCTGATTACAACGATCTCATGATCAAATTGACCAATAAGCTGATAAAGGTTATAAGTAAATGAATCATAATTATCAATGAGTACGATCATACATCAATACCTCCATTTGCCTCTTTCAACGCTTCAATAACAGCAGCAGCTTTATTAAAGCATTCCTGATATTCATTATTACCAACACTATCAGCCACAATCCCCGCTCCTGAACATACATAGAGTTTACTTGCTTTCTTATAAGCAAGACGAATACCAATACATGTATCCATATTACCCGTTAAATCAAGATAACCAATGGCACCGCCATAAATGCCTCTTTTAACACCCTCTAGTTCACTAATAATATTGACAGCACGAATTTTAGGTGCCCCGGAAAGTGTTCCAGCAGGCAAGGTATGTTCTAAGGCATCGAGAGCGTCTCTATCTTTCGTTAGCTTACCAGAGACTTTCGAGGCAATATGTATGACTTTCGAAAACTTCAGTACTTCTTTATAGCTATCAACATTAACACTGCCTATTTCTGAAATACTGCCTAAATCATTTCTTCCTAAATCCACCAGCATATTATGTTCTGCAAGTTCTTTTTCATCTTTAAGCAGATCCTCTATCAATCTTTCGTCTTCTTCATCATTTCTGCCTCTTGGTCTTGTCCCGGCGATTGGGAAACTTGAAACAATTCCATCTTCTAATTTCACCATTGTTTCAGGTGAAGCCCCAGCTACTTCAAGTGTCTGAGAATGGAAATAAAACATGTAGGGTGAAGGATTTGTCGTTCTTAGTATGCGGTAGGTATCAAGAAGTGAGCCACTGCACTTTGCTTCAAGACGATTAGCTAGTACGGCTTGAAAGATATCCCCTTCAATAATATGTTTCTTTACTATTTCAACCTTTGCACAATATTCTTCTCTTGAGAACTGTGGTGTAAATGCACTTTTTAAGCGAAGTGGTTCTTCAAATTTCATTTCTGTATATTTAATGATATTTTCTATTTCTAGAATAC
Organism: Sharpea azabuensis DSM 18934; assembly: GCF_000702165.1. GTDB lineage: Bacteria > Bacillota_I > Bacilli_A > Erysipelotrichales > Coprobacillaceae > Sharpea > Sharpea azabuensis. Next base: position 4,532 of record NZ_JNKU01000037.1, on the reverse strand, counting down.
GTTCACATTTTTTGTGGTAATCTTCTTCTATATTGTCTGTTTCAACATTAACAATGATGGATATCTTTTGTTTATAGTGATCAAAGCAGATGATTTCATCAAAGAACATTAAATCTACATCCTTAAAATGCGTATCATCTTTTTCAACAAGTTTAAGTGCCTTTTCATGATATTTCGCATAGTCATAGCTAAAGAAACCAACTAATCCTCCCGTAAGTGTTGGGAAGTGTGCTAATTTCATACTTTTATGATGATTCATGAACTGGCGTATATACTTTGTTGGATCTTTACGTCCTTCATCAAAGCCATCAAAAGTTAAACGATAATTATTACAAGTAATTTCATGTTTTGGATGAAAGCCAATGAATGAATATTGTCCCCATTGATTACTATGTTCATTACTTTCAAGAATGAAACAGTGGTCCGTGATACTACGTAATTTTTTAAGGACCATTATAGGTGTAAAGAAGTCACTATAGATTTCTTTTCTAAGTGGGATATAACGATATCCTGTCACGTCCATCTTTGTCATATCTTCTAAGCTTGGTTCAAACATACACCTGTGTCCTCCTATAAAAAAAGTCCTTAAGGAATAATCCTCAAGGACGATAAAAATCGTTTAGCCACCTTGTCATGTATAATCATGATTCCATCAAATCACTGGCTACTAACGTAAGCCCTACGTCAAAGAATTTCCTCTTCGCCCTCAGTGGCCCATTTAATAGACTGCCATTACCTATCTCTCAGCAACGATAAGCTCTCTGTGAATACATCTTCTATTTTTACTTCCACCTCACTGGTTTAGACACATTCTATAAATCTCGCTCACCAAAGTCAACAACATAACAACCATTTGTCTTGTTTTCCAAATTATTCTATTAATATTTGTTTATTTCATAATTATTCTTATTAAAAAAGAGAAACTATTGTTTCTCTTCAATAATATGTCTTGCGACTAAGATACCATTTGCGCCAGCTTGAGCTAAACCTCTTGTTAGACCTGCCCCATCACCAGCAACATAGAGATGATCAATCTCTGTTTCAAAACCTGGGCGGACTTTTGGTCTTGCAGAATAGAATTTTGCTTCAACACCATAAAGAAGTGTATGGTCATTCGCAATACCAGGTGTCACATGATCAAGTGCTTCAATCATTTCAATAATGGATTTCATTGTATTATAAGGTAATACTAAACCTAAATCACCTGGTACAGCTTCTGGTAATGTTGGTATTGTATAGCCTTCTTTGATACGTTTTGTTGTACTGCGACGACCTCTTTTAATATCACCATAGCGTTGTACGATAACTGAACCATTAGAGAGCTTGTTGGCAAGTTTCGCAATCGCATGGGCAAATTCATTAGGCTGATTAAAAGGTTCACTGAATTGATGTGAGACAAGCAAGGCAAAGTTTGTATTATGGGAACCAAGTTTAGGATCATGATAGCTATGACCATTTGCCATCATTGTCCCTTCATGGTTTTCTATGACAACATGTCCACTTGGATTAGAACAGAATGTTCTGACCTTAGTTCCAACAGATGTATTATAAATAAACTTTCCTTCATATAAGTTCTCATTAATTTCATCCATAACAACATTGCTTGTTTCCACACGTACACCAATATCAACCTGATTATTATACATCTTAATATCATGCTGGCTGAGAATATGATCAAGCCAGGTTGCACCATCACGACCAGGGGCAAGCAATACATCATTGGCATAAAGCTTATCCCCCTTTTCAAGCTCAACACCAACAACTTTATTATCTTCCACGATAATATCTTTGACAGCAGTTTTAAAACGCATATCGATATGTTTTTTGAGTTCTTCACTCATTTCTGTCATAATCCTTAGGTTTTCTTCAGTGCCTAAGTGACGTACCTTAGCACGAAGCAATTTTAAGCCAACAGCATAACCACGTCTCTCAATTTCCCGAATTTTATCGGTTGTAGGATCAGTGATGTCTTTTGTCGCTCCATGCTTTAAATAAAGTTCATCAACATACTTAATCACATCCACAACCTCATCATCAGGCAGATAGTCCGTTAACCAGCCACCAAACTCACTAGTTATATTGAACTTCCCATCAGAATACGCACCAGCACCACCAAAACCACATGTAATTGAACAAGCAGGTAAACAACCTGGCTGTTCTTCTTTAATCTCTGGACAACGCTTAATCTTTTTATCCTTGATAGGACAATGACGATACATAACATCATGACCTTTATCCACAAGTAATACCTTTAATTCAGGTTTCTTCAAATACAATTCATAACAAGCCATAATCCCAGCAGGACCAGCTCCAACGACTATTACATCATATTGATTCATATTATACCTCTCTTTTTGACAAACCATCTTATTTTATCATATATACGCTTTCACTTTAAACTCTTTTTTGTAAAGTTATTCATCTATCGTATGTAAAGTTTTGTATAATAGAATGGAATAAGGAGATTATTATGGAACTTACGATGCTTGGTACAGGAAGTGCACTAGTAACTGAATGTTATAATACATGTTATGTATTTGAAGAGAATGACAAATATTTTCTTGTCGATGGAGGAGGCGGCAACGAGATACTCAAACGTCTTAAAGACAACAATATCGATTATCGAAATATTCATGACATCATGATTACCCATAAACATATTGATCATTTACTTGGTATCATCTGGATCATGCGTCTGATTCTCCAAAAAATGCTTTCCGGGGAATACGAGGGAGAAGCTTATATCTATGGCCATGACGAGGTCATTGCATTACTTCGTGATTTAGCCAATAAACTTCTTACTACAAAACAAACAAACCTTATTGATGAACGGTTGCATCTTGTCGTTGTAACGAACGGTGAAATGAAGAATATTATTGGTCATGAAGTAACCTTCTTTGACATTCATTCCACAAAAGCTAAACAGTTTGGTTATATGATGAAACTAGATGAAGGGTATCTCGTATGTTGTGGTGATGAACCATTGAATGAACTTAATGCCTCATATGTAAGTAATGCGAAATGGCTTTTACATGAAGCCTTCTGTCTTTACAAAGACAAGGAAATCTATAAGCCCTATGAGAAACATCATTCAACAGTTAAAGATGCAGCTATGATTGCACAGAAATATCATGTTGAAAACTTATTGTTGTATCATACGGAAGATGATCATATTATTGTCCGTAAAGAAATCTATCGTGATGAAGCGAAACAATATTATTCAGGAAGATTATATATTCCTGATGATAATGAAACAATTATTTTATAAGAGTAAAGCCTAATTTCCATAGACTCTCCTCTTTCTATTCAAACTTCATTTTGATTATTCAATATGTTTACAAGTTTAACAGGTTATTCTTCATTCAAAATTAAAGTCACATTCAGTTACTTAGTGAAAGTTATTTTTTCTTGTTACTTATTACCTTACGGCAGTATGTTTCATTCTTCGCCTGATTATGCTATACTTTCCATAGATTTATTCTATCAACCAATAAGACAAGAATATAATTATTAACTAATTTTGAATTATGTTTATTGAGTAAAGGCACAGCTAGATTAGAAATGCACAAACAGAAAAGTATCAACTTATACGATCTTGCCTAAATGGTAATGGCAAACTCGTTTCAATGGACAGAATATCTAAACTTTATGTCGCGCTTGGCTATACGCTTGTCGACATAGTTAATATACTGAATAATACTGAGAAAGGCGGCAAAGTATAATGGCAGGAAATAGTAATTTAAATGATTCTGCAAGAAACAAGCAAGATGAATTTTATACACAGCTCTCTTTGATTGAAAGCGAACTGAAGCATTACAAATCATATTTCAGGGGGAAGACAGTTCTTTGCAATTGTGACGACCCTTTTGAAAGCAATTTTTTTAAGTACTTTGCGATGAACTTTAATTCGTTAGGCTTGAAAAAGCTGATTGCGACTTGTTATGCAACATCTCAAATTATCGGAAAAGAGCTTGATTTTTTCCAAGAACCAGACGGACAGCTTTCTTTTCTTCCTCAACCAAACTCTGTGCCAATAGAAGAAAAACGCCACCCTTACCGCATTGAAATCAAAGAAGTAAAGGACGAAAACGGTGACGGGCGAACAGACCTTGCAGATGTTGAGTATTTACTGAAAAACAAGAAAAACGTTATGACCTTACTTGAAGGCAATGGCGATTTTAGAAATCCGGAATGCGTTGAACTATTAAAACAGGCAGACATTGTGATATGATCCCTGTCAAGTAGACAGAGAAAATATCCAAAACAACTACCAAGCAAGGTCAATTAGATTTGGCCTTGTTTTTTATTGTTGTGCTTGCGCCTGGTGTTTTGCTTTGCTCTTCTCAATCCCTTCCCAGAATCGTTCTATTCTTCTGTTTGGTGCAATCGGATACTGTTCCGGTGTATTTGCAGTCAGTGCTTCCTGTCTTACCTGGTACGCAGTCTTCCCATGAAAACGTTTCTGTGGATATCTGTAGATATAGTATTCATATGTCCGGTATATGATCTCTGCAGCTTCCTCATACGTATGT
>NZ_JNKU01000036.1 GCF_000702165.1 Sharpea azabuensis DSM 18934 | reverse complement strand
GAAAAGTGTTTCAGTGCAGCAAGGATACAATAGAGAAAGAATTAAAAGCCTGGTTGTCATGGGCATGTCAAAGCAAGCTGAAACCATTTGTGGAACTGAGCAAAAAAATCAGGCGTCATAAAGACGCCATTATCGCAACGGTAAAGCATGGCTTATCGAATGCAAGGATTGAATCGACCAACAACAAGATCAAAGTGTTGATACGGAAGTCTTATGGATTTAGGAACATACAGAATCTGATTGATATGATCATGATCGTATGTTCCGATCTTTACCATGGGATCAAGTTACCCTATGAACTTCGATGATTCTACCCACACATAGTGCAGAAGCCTCAAAAATTCAATAATTTTTCATGATTTTTATTGCATGCTGAAAACTCCTGAAGAAAAAGTGCTTTTTTTCAGGGTGGTTTAGATGTATAATCTGCTTGTTATTTGTTGTACTGGTATAACTCACCAGTTTTGCACATGCTATAAATTATTCGGACTAATTTACTGGCACATGCAGTCTTGGCAGCTTTCGAACACATCGGGTTTGATTGCTGCTTTTTCTTTATGTAGAAATCCTTAATACTATTATCATCTCTCTTAAGCCTTATAGAACACGTTACAGCCAGATATAATAAACACCTTAATCGTTTATTGCCTTTTTTAGTAATGTGCATATGATCTCCGTCATTCTGTCCACTTTCACTGATTCTTGGATCCAGTCCGGCAAAGGCTACTAGTTCATTCTTCTTTTTGAATCTTGTCATATCACCTAGTTCTGCAATGATACGTGCAGCTAGGTTATCTCCAATGCCTGGAACAGATCTGATTATATTAAAGTCAGGTAGTTCCTGTGCCAGCTTGATCATTTCACCAATGGTTCTTTCAGCCTCTGCCATATCTTCTTTTAATTTCTTGATAAGTCTCTGAAGTATTAATACTTCGATATCATCCTTATCACATCCTGAATAGATGGTTTTAGAATACTCTATTGCCTTGTCAGCCATTGTATCACTTACAGCCTGACGATGACATGTTTTACTCTGAATCACTTTAGATACTGTGTTAATCTTCTTTTTCTGAAGCATTTCTGGATGTGGATATTTTTCGATGACAGCTAAAGCGACAGGACCATACAGATCATCATACAGCGCATCATAGCCTGGAAATACGATATCCAGCTGTGCTCTGAATGCAACCTTATCCTTTCTTATATGTACCAATACATCTTCATAATAGCGTGATAATTCCCTCAGTTCATGATATATCGTTTCTTGTTTATGACTGTTATGAAGACTATGGCTGTAATATGTTTTAGCGATTGATTTAGGATCAAGCTTATCTGTCTTTGGACATCTTAGTGAATCATTCTTTCTTGTTTTGGCTGATAATAGCGGATTGATAATAAACTGCTTGATATTATTGTCTTCAAGCACTTTCTTAAGAACACGATGGTAGACTCCTGTTGCCTCATAAACAACACATACTTCTGTTTTCAGCTTCTTTTCCATCTCTCTGACAAGATTCACTATCTCATCAAATCCTTCTTTTGTGTGCTTAATTGAACGTGAACCTGTATACTTCACATTCAAATCCTTGAATGCCTGATAATCTGATTTACCCTTAGAGACATCAATGGATACTATTGGACCTTTCATAGATCATTCCTTCTTTCCTTGAACATTCGAAAGCATAACTTCCCGATTTATGACTATCTATTTTCGTCTTACATGCAGGCTCTATCAATAAATCAAAAGGCCTATTTGGATATAAACTGACTCATGTCATAAAAGGAGGCAGAGAATTTTTATTTACGAAATCACAGCTGTGTTTCCAAGACATGATCTCTCTGCTTTCTTAAGTCTATTATAATGTATGCCTACAAAATAAAAGACTAGAAGTTAAATATAAGCAACCTCTAGTCAGTACGTTTATTTAGTGAAGAGAAGAACGATACATTAATAGTCATAGCTATCAATCGTTGTTTACGAGCTTACCTTATGGATGTCTCAAGTTATAATGACTAACTTCTCTTCAGTGATATGATATCACTTCTAGATAAAATAAAAAACTAGAATTATTACTTGAATAACTTCTAGTTCTATAATACGAAATGACCTGATGCAATATAAATCACCAATCCAACAAGAATACAAGCAAGTAACACCAATAAGCCAGTATAGGCAGGATTGCCAGTCTTATCTTCCTGAGTGATGAGTTCATCCTCTTCTTTTTCATAATAACCATATTTGTTTTTCATATAATCGCCTTCTTAACTCTAGTATAACACTTTTGAGATCTTTTTCTTTATTATTCGAGTACTCATATCATGTATAATGGTGAAGGGTAGAAAAATATTTCTCAAAGCTCTTTTAGAAGCCTTATCAACAATGCATATTCTATTTTGATATTGTTTCAGTGCATAAAGGAAAATTGTAATGTATTGTTCTTGTCATTAGATATTTAAAGAAATATAGGGATGGTGATATTATTGAAATTACAATTTATTTTTACGGATGAGAGTTTTATACTTGATGAAGTATCGATAAAGAGTGTTGCTGATGAACAAATCGTTCGTTTATTTGAAGAAGATAAGTATGGCACGCTCTATCATATGACATTCGAAGATACATCCAAAGATAGTTCAACAGCAAAGTTTCTTAAAGAAGTTGTCCAAAGCTTTATAATAAATCTGTCATCTTCACCAGAAATAGAAATTGCAAGGGAGAAAACAATAGCACAATTAGATAATGAACAGGTTGAGAACTTATTGACCCTATGTCCATTTGCCTTAGGTTTGGAATTTGTGGATGAAGAGTGGCTAAAATTTCAGTTTCAACAACTCCAACACGTTTTTGAAAAAGAGGCAGCTAGCTTTGAAGGGACAATGCAGCTCTACTTTGAAGGTCTTTCACAAAACCTTTCGACAGCTAAGCGTATCTATTTCCATCTTGTTGAGAACCCTAATGATGTTGACTATCCATTCGCCTTTATGGCAACTTATGCCACAAAGGACCAAGCAGGTCGTATTCGCCATATGCCATTAGCCCATGCATTGATAGAATACCAAGATCATCAAGAAGAGTTATTAGCTTTATTGTCATCGCTCAATCAAGTCGCTAGTGAAGTTGATTATATGAAATATTTGATGGATACAGGAAAACTTTTTCATCCTATTAAACTGAATGTCAAAGAAGCTTATTTATTATTGAAGAGTGTTCCTGTTATTGAGAAATATGGAGTTAAGTGTCGTGTACCAAACTGGTGGAAAAAGCATTATTCATCTGTTAGCTTAAATGTCAAAACAGGGGAGAAGAAGCCTTCTTTCTTTGGTTTGGCGTCTTTAATGAGTCTAACGCCATCACTTAATATCAATGGACAAGAACTCTCACAAGAAGACATAGAATATCTTCTTAAACAAGAGGAAGGTCTAACTTGGATGAAGGGACAATGGGTTGAAGTGAATCATCATAAGTTACAAGAACTTCTTGAAAAGATGGAACATTATGATGGTACAATCACTCTTAAAGAAGCTTTGACAAAAGACTTTCTTCAAAAACAGGATGATGATCCTGATAATGGCATTAAGATCACCAATGGCAGATGGCTAAGAAAGATGATTCGGGATATGAGTCAGCCTCATTATATTGAAAAGCAGTCCTTATCAAGTGACTTCAATGCTTCATTGCGTCACTATCAGGAAGATGGCTATAACTGGCTTAATGTCATGAATACATTTGGCTTTGGTGCCTGTCTTGCTGATGATATGGGACTTGGAAAAACCATCCAGGTTATTGCCTTCTTAGAAAAACTTCGTGAAAAAGATGCACATGCGCAGTGTCTATTAGTTGTACCGGCCTCATTGATTGGTAACTGGGAGAATGAAATTAAGAAATTCGCTCCACATCTTCATTACTATATTCTTCATTCTTCAAAAACAAGTGCCTATCAAACATATATAAATGATAACCCCTATCTCACCATCACAACCTATGGGATGGTAAGCAAGATTGAAGCATTAAGCCAGAAAGAGTGGAATGCTCTTATTCTAGATGAAGCACAGGCTATCAAGAATCCTATCACAAAACAAACCAAAACAATAAAAAAGATTCCAGCTCGTTTCCGTATTGCCATGACAGGTACACCAATTGAAAATGATTATTCTAATTTATGGTCATTATTTGATTTCTTAAATAAAGGATTGCTAGGCCCATTTAATCAATTCAAAAGCTTTACAAAGACAATGGAAGACGAGCCAGAGAATATGGCCAAACTAAGATATCTTGTTTCTCCATTCATATTACGGCGCTTAAAAACAGATAAGTCCATTATTCATGATTTACCAGATAAAGTGGAGATTGTAGATCATGTCAATCTTTCAAAAAGACAGGTTGTGCTATATAAGAAGCAGGTGGAAAAGCTTAAAGAAGATATTGAGCATGCTGAAGGTATGGAAAGACGAGGTATTGTCTTAAGCTATATAACGAAGTTTAAACAGATTTGTAATCACCCTGATCAGTTCAATCATGATATTTCATTTAAAGCTAGTGATAGTGGGAAATATCAGATACTGAAAGAGCTTTGTACAACCATTTATGAGAAAAGAGAACGCGTACTCGTCTTTACGCAATATCGTGAGATGTGTGAACCACTATCTAACTTGCTTGCATCGATATTCCATCGTGAAGGCTTTATCATTAATGGCACAACGCCAATTGAGAAACGCACAGAAATTGTCAATCAATTCCAATCAGATCACTATATACCTTATATTGTCCTGACTGTTAAGGCAGCAGGTACAGGACTGAACCTGACAGCAGCTAATCATGTCATTCACTTTGACCGCTGGTGGAATCCAGCAGTCGAAAATCAGGCAAGTGATAGAGCCTATCGTATTGGCCAAAAGAAGAAGGTCTTTGTCCACAAACTCGTCTCTACGGGAACAATCGAAGAAAAGATCGATGAACTCATTACATCAAAACAATCCCTAGTTAATAACATCCTTTCATCTAATGATCAAATCAATATTACTGAAATGAGCAATGATGAACTCATCAACTTATTTCAATTGGAGGTGTAGAAGATGTCTAATTATTGGAATGCAAAGATGTATTACTCACAACCAACTATTCAGGAACTTCAACGTAAAATACAAAGTTCCAATAATAAAGCCAATAAGAAAGGGAAACAGCTGCATCCTATTCATATAGAAGGTAGACAAATTGCGAAAAGCTGGTGGGGACAGGCCTGGTGCAATGTCATTGAAAACTATGCGGACTATGGCTCACGTTTAGAAAGAGGCAAGCGCTATGTGCGAAGTGGAACAGTCATTGATTTGAATATTACCAAAGGGAGAGTACGTGCTCTTGTTCAAGGCAGACGAGCAACACCCTATAAGGTTGATATCCATATCAGCCCACTCAAAGAAGAAATGGAGACACTTATTGAAAAATGCGGTCATAAAGTCTCCAATCTAGAAACACTTATCAATGGTGATTTTCCTAAGGACTTGCAGGAACTCTTTACGAGCAGTTCAGGACTCTTTCCAGCGCCAAAAGAAATCAGCTTCGCATGTAGCTGTCCGGATTGGGCTATTATGTGTAAACATGTTGCAGCAGTTATGTATGGTATTGGTGCTAAGTTTGATGAAAACCCATTTCTCTTCTTTGAACTCAGGGGCATTGATGTTCATCGGCTTATTGATGTGGCTATTGAAAGCCATGTTGATCATATGTTGGAACATGCTCATGATCAAAGTGAACGCATCATCAAAGATGAAAATATCAAAGATATTTTTGGTATTGATATCACAAATTAGTTAAGAGGACCAAGCTGGTCTTCTTTTTTATTATGTGATAATAAAATCATATAGTTACATAGAAAAATGACTTTTTGATATAAATCGTATAGTTTATTAATATATATATTATATACCATTTCGTTATATTCTTGACACATAATATAAATATTCATGACATAAGTCGTGCCAAATTGACATAAAAAGGAATTTTCTTATATGTAAGAGCTTTCTCGCGTGTGGTATGATGAAACTGCTACAAGCGTGAGGAAATATTTGGGAAAGGGGAATACGAGCATGAAGAAGCAAGTAGGAAAAATCATTCTTTGCCTACTGACAATCACGATGGTCTTTGTGAACTTCACACTTTCAACAAAGGCTACGGATTATGATTTATCCCAATATATCACTCAAGTTGCATTAGAATATGAAAAGGATGGAAGTTACATAGCTTATGACCAATCAGCTTTAGTCGATCAGACAAAGCTACGCTTTAATATCACGGCAGCACTTCCTAAGACATCTTTGGACGTTAACAATAGTATTCGTCTGACTATGCCTGATCATCTTGCCCTTGAGGATACTGTTGCACCAGTTAGTGCCATTTATAGTTATGCGGGTGAAAGTCATGATTATAGTCGTGATGGACCAATTGGCTCATATACAGTTAAGGATCACCAAATAACTGTGACAATCAATAATCCACAGGATGATACCTTAAATGTATATCTTCAAATCAATACAACTTTAAATGAGCTTACTTTTACAAATAATGAAGTAACGCTAGCATTCAGTGCACCTTCAACAACAATCACAATTAAGAAGGCTACAGAAACAACTGAAGCACAAACAAATGAAACACAAATTACACCTAAAACAGTTAAGCGAGCACCATTAAAAGCTAGTCCTAACACTGATGCTCCTAATAAGATAAGTGGCAATATTAATGACTTAGTCAAGAGTGGCTTATCAGGATCTTATCAATTGGTTGGTAAAACAACAGTGGATAAGAACATTGGTAACATTGGTAGCCCAATCAATATTGATAATGATGTCACAATTGATTTAAATGGGAATAAATTACAACTCTATGATCAAACCTATTTCTATATCAAATCAGGCAAGCATCTTACCATTATTGATTCACAAGCTGATAATTACAAGCCTACTGCTACTAATGTAGAGGGCGTTGGCAAGCTCAGCAGCCTAACAACCGAAAAAGACTCACAAGATAATCGTAATATTCCTAGTATCCTTGATTACTATGTCACAGAACCTAATGTGAATGGTACAACAACGACTGATACCACAAAGAAATATGAAGTTGATTTTTCTCATGCCGGACGTATCTATAGTGAAACATCAAGTACTGGTGGAAAAGATAGTACGTTCATGATTGAAAAAGGTGGCACACTTGATTTCAAGAGTGGTGTAGCCTACAACACTGGACCTCATGTCGTCGCAACGCATGGTAGTAATGGCTCAGGAACAGGTACATTGAATTTATCAGGTGGTTATCTCATTGGTAATCGTAATGGTAATGTTATATGGAATAATGCCGGAAACGTTCTAAGTATCAGTGGTGGTGTTATCACAAATGGATGTGCTGAAAATGGCGGTGGCATCTACAATAATGGTACAAACAATGGCGCTACTGGTGGTGGAACCATCAATATGACTGGCGGTATTATTACCGGTAATGAAGCTTATCATGATGGTAGCGATTCTAAAGCTAACCGATTTAGTGGTGGCGGCATTTATATGAAATCAGGGATATTGAATATTTCTGGTGCTGCTTACATTACAAATAATACCAAATCCTCTGGTAACTCAACTTATAATCACTACAGCGTTCATGGTGGTGGCGGTATTGCCGCTGACAATGACTCACAGGTCAATATGTCTGGTGGATATGTCACTGGTAACTATTCGAATGAAGCAGGTGGTGGTCTCTATATTGGCTACTATTCACAAGTTGGTCTTTCAAAACTGACATTGACTGGTGGTGTTATTGCTTCTAATATCGCACAAACTGGTGAAGGCGGAGGCATAAGAATTGGTGGCTCTGGTCGTGGTGTCATTCGTGCTACATCAAAGGACAATCCTATCTATATCACCAACAATACAACCAATACTGGTTCTAATGAGGGAACGAATGAATCAGGTGGTGACTGGGGTGGTGGAGGTATCTTCATCCAGCAAAATGGTATGTTGAATATCATGAATGCGATTATCTCTACTAATACAGCTGATGGCTTTGGTGCTGGTGTCAGTGCCTGTCCAACTGGTGATACGAATATCAATACAGATCAGGGTGCTGCTATCTATGACAATACAGCCAATGGGGAACACTATTCACGAGGCTCTGGTGCCGGAAGTGAAAAGAAGAACGAAGACTATGTAGCTCATGAATTCTATAAAAATAATCGCCGCACTGATTATCAGGATTATTTCTTAGCCCATGCAGCTAATGTTGGCTCTTATACAATCACGAATGGAATGCTTGGTGGTGGTAGTGAAGAATACCAAGGAACCTTCGATAATAATAAGTCTTATGAACAACATTATAATGCAGGTGGAGTAGAAGCAAAGTTTATTGGCTTAAGTGCTCATCCTAGCAACGAAGATGTTGAGAAGGCTTTAGCTATTGCCTCAACATATATTAGTGGTAACCATTCTCATAACCATGGTGGTGGTATTATGACCAATGGTATGTTGACTTTGGGTGAATCAAATGAGATTTATCCATCATTCCATGTAGAAGCTTATAAAGCCTTTAAGTTAAAATCAGCACTTGATAATACGGCTACAAATCTGCCAATGGATAACAACCAGTTTAAATTTGCTATCTATAAACATACTGGTGATTCAACAACTTTACCTCAATGGGATGGCAATGAATTTACTGCTGGTTCAGGCACAAATGAATTTGTTGCCGAAATGGGTAATGAAGATGCAGACAAAGATCAGCTTGGAAGAATATATGCATCAATTCCAAACTTCCTCTATGATAATGCTGGTGATTATACATTCTATCTTGTAGAAAAAGATTCTGATGATACAAGTATTACTTATGATCATACAATCTACAAGATTCAATTCACGGTTTATGCTTCAGGTACGAAAATTGTAAACAATGTTGAAACAACAACATATTCAATTAAGGATGTAGAAGTAAAGCATATTGTTGATGGAAAAGAAAATGATGTTAGTGATTATACATTAAACAGTACAAATTCAAATCTAACACTCTTCAACAATGCAAAAGAAGCCTTTAAGAATACAGAGCAGTCCTATGGCTTACAGCTTACAAAGAAGGATGCGGAAAATGGTCGTGTTCTTGCGGGCGCAGAGTTTAAGCTCTATCAATTTGCGGACAACTATGTAGATACAAGTATCAACTCAATCGATATTAGTGAAGTCGCAACACTGACAACAGATGTGGAAGGCAAATTGACATTCTCATCACTAAGAGGTGGTAGTCTTTACTACTTAAAAGAAACAAAAGCTCCTAACCAATATCAATCATCAGGACCTTGGGTTATAAAAGTCAATAAAGAAGGAACAGCTCAGTTCTATGATGCAGACTGTACAGAGAATGAAAATACAACAACTCTGACAAGAGATGACTCTAAACTATTCGTTAATAAAGAGAGCGAAATAGTTTTAGATAAAACTGGTTATGTATTCAATAAAGAAATAACGAATACATCAATCAAGTACAAACTGCCTGATACTGGTGGCAGTGGTATAGAGCAATATTACCAAGCAGCTTTTGTTTTCATCGCATTAGGCTTGCTAGTAATATTAGTACGCTATATCAAAAGGAGGGTTGTGTAATAGACAAACATTCAACATACAACACTCATAAAACATATTAAAGAAAAAGGAGAAAATTATGAATTTAACTAAGAAATTATTCAGTTATATCGTTGCGATTGCAATGATCTTCACATTAACTGCCTTTGCCGGTGGTGCTGTAAATGCAGCAGATGCAAAGACATACCAACTTTCATTACAAAACAATGGTAAAACAGCGCATACTTTTGAAGTTTATCAGATCTTCACTGGCGATTTAAGTGAAGGTATATTATCAAACGTTCAATGGGGTAATGGTGTTTCAGAAGAAGGTCAGACTGCTCTTGGTGATGCTGCTGCAAAAGCTGAAGCATTAGCAAAATCAACTGACTCTTTAGCTGCCAAGACTTTTGCTGAAGATTTACAGAAATACCTTCAAAATGGTACTGAAAAAGAAGTTGCAGCAAATCAAACTGCATCAATTGAAGGTTTAGCTGCTGGTTACTATTTAGTAAAAGATAAAGCTAGCTCTCAGAACCAAACAAATGGTGCTTATACTTCATATATCTTAAAAGTTGTAAAAGACACTACAGCAACTACTAAATTAGATGTTCCTACTGTTGAAAAGAAAGTTCAAGATACAAATGATTCAACTGGTAAAACTTCTGATTGGCAGGATTCAGCTGACTATGATATCGGTGATGACGTTCCTTACCAGATCACAGGTTCTATGCCAGCTAACATTGGCGACTACAAATCTTACAAATATGTCTTCACTGATACAATGAGCAAAGGCTTAACTTATACAGCTAATAATGCAAAAATCAAAATTGGTGATACAGATGTAACAAGCTCATTCAAAGAAGCAGTTACAACACAAGAAGATGGCTCTACAGTTGTAACATGGACATGTGATGACTTAAAAACTGCTGGTGTTGAATTAACTCCAACTACAAAGGTTGTTGTAACATACGAAGCAACATTAAATACAAGTGCAGTTATCGGTTCTGCAGGTAACCCTAATACAGTGAACTTGACTTATTCTAACAACCCTAACAAGGGTGGCGATGGTGAAACTGGTAAGACTCCAGATGACAAGAATATCGTCTTCACTTATAAAGCAGTTGTCAACAAGAAAGACCAGGATAAGAAATCATTAAAAGGTGCTGGCTTCACATTACAGAAGAAAGTTAATGGTGAATACAAAGATGTTAAATCATTCACTGCTGGCGATGCTACAACTTTCGAATTTACAGGCTTAGATGATGGTGAATATAAGTTAATCGAATCAACAACTCCAGCTGGATATAACACAATTACTCCAATTGAATTCACAATCTCAGCTACACATGAGGAAACAGCAGATGAACCTAAGTTAACAGAGTTAACAGTATCCAAAGTATCTGGTGAAGCTACATTTACAGCTGATAAAGCTGCTGGTTCATTAACTACTGATGTTGTCAACAAGAAGGGTTCTGTATTACCTGAAACTGGTGGCATGGGTACTACATTATTATATGCAGTTGGTGGTGTACTAGTAGCTTTAGCAGCAGCTTATATCATCATTAGTAAAAAGCATGAAAAAGCTGAATAAGCTATTTAAATCATTCATTGTTATTCTTTCCTTGCTGCTGATCATGGGTAATGCGCAAGGCAACGTCTATGGTGAAGAAGCTTCCACTTTGACATTTACAAAATGTCAGAGTGGAATGAGTCTTCATTTATATAGGGTTGCTGATGGAAAATTTGGCAGCTACAAGTATACTGAAGCGTTCTTAGATGCAAAGAATGCCAACATTAATATTAATAAATTGCAGACTTCAGAAGAAGCACAAATTGCTGCAACAACTCTTATGGGTTATGCTGTTAATAAAGAGGATTCTCATTTTATTGCCTCAGGTAATAAGGTGAGAGTTGAGGGATTGTCTGCTGGCTTGTATTTACTTGTTATTGATGATTTTCATGATGGTCATAAAGTATCGAGATATTTACCATATTTGATTGATGTTTCAACTTCTAAAGAAATTGCATTAACGAAATATACAAATACTGAAATCTATCAGTATAAGCTATTGAAGCAATGGAATGGCACAAATAATCCGCCTAAAAGTATTACTGTTGATCTTTATGTACATGGCAAGAAAGAACGCACTGTTATTCTTGAAAAAGAAAAGAACTACGCATATAGCTGGAAAACGAATAGTTCTAGAAATTATAGCGTAGTTGAACATAAAGTGGAAGGTTATAAGAATACAGTAAGTACTGCCCAAAAAGATGGTATACAGTCAATTGTACTGACAAATACAAAAGATGTTAAAAAACCTCCTCATGTAAAGACTGGGGATTCTACAAATATTACAATCTATATTTTCTTGTTAGCGTTAAGTGGTCTTGCACTTATCTTGATGGGAAAGAGACTTGAGAAATAATGGTACTTCGGTACCATTTTTCTTATTTCTATAAATAGTATTGGACAATATTTTATTTATGCATATCTTTTAAGTGTGGTAAGATGGAAACAGGTGATGAGAATGAAAAAGTTTGTGATTGGTATGGGCTGTTTGCTTATTATTATTGCTGGCAGTTTATTTGCTTATTCAACATATCAACAAGATCAAGTACTTAAGAAAAATATATCCATCTATCAAGAAACAATAAAATTACTCCCTAATACCTATGTTGGAGAAGGTGGATATCTTGTTGTAGATGATCTGCAGGTCAAAGGAGTTGTTACTAATAAACATTTCAAACTAGCTTTTGGAAAAGCCCCATTACCATCATATAACCGTCATATCATACGAGTTGAAAGAGCTTTTGAGAATGCATTAAGGAGATTGGAAAAGGGAGAAATATTGAAATTGCAGTATCCTTCAGGAGAAATACAATATTATCGTATTATTGATTGTGGTACGATTCCTTATCATAATATCAGTAATGCCGGTCTTATTATTTGCACATATGGTGATACATGTTATTATGTGAATGCACAAAGAATAATGAATAGTTAATAAAAAGCTGAGAACAGGATGATTTTCTATCTCAGCTTTTATTATTGAATAAATTTTAAGTTTATTTTTGTGAACTACTCATGACTAAAGTTACGAGCTTCTGTAAACTTTTTGGATATGTTTAAGAAGTTTGATGCTTGAGTTTCCACCTGACAAGTCAGATAATCCCTATTCTTACAGACATATTCACTTTGACTCTATTGTATTGATTTTGACAAGTGAAATAGTTTAAATCCTTGATAAAAGACACAATTTTATGTAATTTCATAAATACTAGAACTATAAATTAGTCTTTTGAATTATCCTTCGGTTTTCTTTGTACCAACGTTTTAATTATCTCAATAAGCAGAGCTGCAATAATACAAAGTAGAAAATCTAAAAGTAGGTGTTTGCTTCCTAATATGATTTGAAAAATCATATATTTTAACTTAGTTAAAGCCTTTTGGCTTAAGCGAAAATGATTAAAATTTTCATCGATTTCTCCTTTTATAGTAAATGGTATGATTTTCAGAACGTTCACGTGTTCCTTGTTTGAGAGTTACATTTGTTCAGTATTAATACTTGCCATTGTATTAACCAGTTTTCATATATTTCTTTGTTTATAATAGATGTGTTTTGGTATTTGTCTAAATATGCCACATGGATAGAGGAGATGAAAACGCATATATATTACATTAACATGGAATTTGTGCTTATTTATCGTTGACTCCAACAAATTAAATAGTTAATAGAAAAGGCTATTTTCCTATTTATTTGTCATATTGGTTTAATTTAATAGTTAATATGTGATGATTTTAATAAAAACATAGGTTATATGAAAGAGTTATTTTAAAAATCTTTGATAAAAGGGAGCAATCCTAATGTATTATTAAATGACTTACAGCTCTTCCAAGGACTGGCTTTTCTGCTTGCTTTATACGTTTTAAGGTGAAGATGGTATTATCTTGGTAAAGGAAAGGGCACATGAGAATGCCAGAAGGTCAATATGGTTCCGGTTCCAATGCATGAAAAAAGTGATGAGCCATACTGTTGAAATATGCTCATCACTTATCTATATGGTATTTTAAATTAAGCTTTTGAATAGCTTTCTGATTTTCTTTGTCTGAGTTTTCTTACCAAGAATATTAAAATCTCATAAATTAAGATCAGAACAACGAAGAATACGAAATCTTCTAGTAGATGTTTGCTGCCAACTACGACATGACCTATCATGAGAAGCAAAATCATAGTAGTGTATTTTTTTAACTTTTTTAAGGTATCTTTGCTTAAGAAATTTTGAATTCTCATTTGAGGTATTTTTAGGAATTTAATAACTGTTATATCTTGTTATAAAAATCTCGTCAAACCCTTGAAAATACTAAAGTTTTTATGGGTATCCTCTCCGTTACATATTGTATCGTGTTATATCATTTTACCCTTGGTTATGACCTCTGATAAGGGAAAAAACAAGGGAAAGAAAATCTGCTAACAACTTATAACAAATTAAAGTGACAGTTGGGACTGGATGCAATGCTTATAATACATTTTTATGAAAGGATTGATATATGCAGACTATAACCCTCAAACGAACAGTATTGATATAACCACATTTGAGAATTACATATTACAGATTGATTGTAATAAGGTAGAGGATGGATTAAGAACTACTCCTTGCTCATAAGATTCGCTTAATGCTTTGGCAATAGATGAGCCACTTGAGTATGATCGACTTGCTTTAGATGGCGAAATGCAGGCTTGGGAGGCTATTGATAGTTTGGAGATTTGGTGATTTTTGATAAATGTTGGTAGAATAAAGAGCAAAATAAAAGAAAACTCGAATTTGTCTTGCTGTGTTCAGATTAAAAAGGCCATCGTTTTACGATTGTGGTAAAATGATGACCTTTTTTATTTCTTCCAGTAACAGATTAGCAACCGGCGTGAATATTTGATATTTTTTCCATATAACGTACATTTTTGTATGGAGGGGTGGTGTAATCGGACGGAAGCATAAATCACTTTCTGCATTTGTTTCTACTAACTTGTCAAAGGTAAGCTCAACACCCAGCCCTTCACGGACAAAAACGGCACCGTTATTGCAAAGATTAAATGTTGCTAATATATTAAGTCGGTCAAGGTTTTCGGAACACCAACGGGGTAAATCTATTTTAACAGACTGTTCCGAACAAAAAATAGGAATATTCAATAAATCATCAAAGGCAATAGCCTCTTTTGCGGCTAATGGATTGTCCTTTCTCATCAGAACACCCCATGTATCGTATTCAGGAACTTCAAGATAATTGTATTTTGATAAATCGGGCGGTTCTACTATAAATGCCATATCCAGAAGACCACGGTCTAATTGTTCTGTTACTTGTTCGGTATCACCGCTGGTAACATGATAATGGATATTGGGATAAATGCTGCTTAACTTTTTTACAGCACGGGCAAGATATTTTACAAGATAGGATTCTGCACAGCCAATATAAATATCACCGCCTGTAATATCATCCATTGCCTGAAATTCGTTCGTGATTTTGTCAGCCATGGCCAGTAAATCTTCTGCTCTTTTTCGCAGAAGCATACCCTCATCAGTAAGACTGACGCTGGTGCTGCCACGCTTAAATATTTTTTTGCCAAGCTCTTGTTCCAGATTCTTCATCTGCTTAGAGAGCGTTGGCTGTGTAACATGAAGTCTTTCAGCAGCCCTTGACATATTTCCTTCACGTGCAATTTCAAGAAAATAGCGAAGTACACGAATTTCCATAGTACACCCCCAACCTTTTTTATTATCCTATATTCAAATGATATTCCTGTCAAGAATATCATGATATGAATTATAAGTATTAGATATATCGCATAAAGAATGTATAATTAAGGTAGGAGGTGCATACAGATGGCAGAAGCAAATGACAAATATGGAAGAATTTATCAGAATCTTGTGGACGCAGGCTGTAATCAGGAAACAATCCAGCGTTGCATGAACCTGGCACAAGAAAACAATGTAGAAGCGCTGTTATCACAGTTGTGTGTGTATAGAAAACATTTAATGGAACAGACACATAATTATCAGGAAAACATAGATTGCCTGGATTATTTGATCTACTCGTTAAAGAAATCTAATGAAAATAGATAAGGAGAATGTAAATGACAGATTATAAAATTATTCAAACAATTAACGGACCGGAAGATGTAAAAAAATTGTCTATGGAGCAGCTGGAGGAACTTGCTTCGGAAATCAGAGAGGCATTGTTTAACCGGTTGACTTAAATCGGCGGTCACTTTGGTCCCAATTTTGGTATGGTGGAGGCAGAGATTGCCATGCATTATGTTTTCTCTTCGCCTAAGGATAAGTTTGTATTTGATGTATCTCATCAGAGCTATCCTCATAAGATTTTGACCGGAAGAAAGAATGGATATATTTCCGATGAGCACTTTTCAGAGGATTCCGGTTATACAAATCCGGAAGAAAGTGAACATGACTTTTTCAATGTAGGTCACACTTCGACTTCAGTTTCTTTAGCTACGGGTCTGGCTAAAGCGAGAGATATAAAAGGAGATAAAGAAAACATTATTGCAATTATTGGTGATGGCTCCCTCTCAGGCGGTGAAGCACTAGAGGGATTGAATGTAGCCGGATCAGAGATTAACTCCAATTTAATTATTATAGTAAATGATAATGAGCAGTCGATTGCCGAAGTACATGGCGGAATGTATAAAAATCTTGCCGAATTAAGAGAGACAGGCGGAACTGCTTCCAATAATCTCTTCAAAGCGTTTGGATTGGATTATATATATGAGGAAAACGGCAATGACATAGCATCACTGATTTCTTTATTCCGCAAGGTGAAAGATACAGATCATCCGATCGTAGTCCATATCCATACACAAAAAGGAAAGGGATATGAGATTGCTGAAAAAGACAAAGAGGGATGGCATTGGTGTATGCCATTTGACCGTGAAACAGGCAAACCTACAATTTCTTTTGGCGATGAAGAAGATTATACATCTATCACTGCTGAGTATATTATGCAAAAAGCAAAAAGTGATTCGGAGTTTCTTGTGATCACTCCTGCTATGCCGGGCAGTGCAGGCTTAAATCAGGAACAGCGAAAGGAGCTTGGATTGCAGTATGTGGATGTAGGGATTGCGGAGGAACAGGCGGTTGCCATGGCATCTGGTGCTGCAAAAAACGGTGCGAAACCGCTTGTGGTTACTAACACAACCTTTATTCAAAGAGCGTATGACCAGATTTCCCATGATGTATGTATTAACAATAGTCCTGTTACGATTCTCTTAAACTACAATTCTTTTGACAGTTTGACAGATGTTACGCATCTTGGAATTTTTGGACTAGCAGCTTATACGAATGTTCCGAATCTGGTAGTGCTTGCACCTACCTCAAAAGATGAATACCTTGCTATGCTAGATTGGTCTGTTGATCAGAAGGAACATCCGGTTATGATTCTCATCCCCGGAAATCAGGTAACCTATCGAGAAGCAGATAAGAATTTTAGCAGACTGAATCATTTTAAAGTGGAAGAAGCTGGTGAAAAGGTTGCAATTCTGGCACTTGGTGATTTTTATCAGCGTGGTGAACAGTTCAGTGCGAAAATAAAAGCAGAACTTGGCTTTACGCCGACATTGATCAATCCTCGTTTTGCTTCTGGTATTGACAAAGAATTACTGGAAAGTCTTTCAGAAGGACATCAGATGGTAATAACCATGGAAGACGGTATTTTAAGCGGCGGTTTTGGCGAGAAAATAGCTTCCTTCTATGGTAGTTCTGATATGAAAGTGAAAAATTACGGACTTGATAAGAAATTTTATGACCGGTATGACCCAAATGAATTACTGAAAGAGGTTGGTATGACACCGGATCAGATTATTGCGGATATTTGCAATCAGTTAAAATAAGAATAGGGAGGTTGGAAGTAGTGACACCAGAAGATGTTATCAGAGGATTTCGTGAGGGAGTAGAGCATACGAGTGAAGAAAAAGAGTATGCAAATACCCTGTTTCAGGAAGCAATAAAAATAGGTATGGAGATAAATCAGACTTATCATACACCGGAAGAACTGGTGAAACTCATGAGTAAATTAACCGGTAAGGCTGTAGATAAAAGTTTCCGTCTTTTTCCGCCGTTTTATACGGATTTTGGAAAAAATATTATATTCGGAAAAGATGTATTTCTTAATTCCGGGTGTCATTTTCAGGATCAGGGTGGAATTGAAATCGGAGATGGTGTATTGATTGGTCATAATGTAGTGCTTGCTACGATCAATCATGATCTTCTGCCACAGAATAACAGGAAGAACCATTATGCTCCAATTAAAATTGGAAATCATGTATGGATTGGCTCGAATGCTACAGTGTTATCTGGTGTTACCATTGGAGAATGGGCAGTTGTTGCAGCCGGAGCAGTAGTTACGAAAGACGTACCGCCATATACGATAGTAGGTGGAGTTCCGGCGAAAATCATAAAGAAAGTAGAGGAGACAGAGCATAAAAGTTCTAGCAATTAACGGCAGTGCAAGAAAGGATTGAAATACTGTAATCCTTATCAATACAGTATTGAAGGAATTGAATATAGCCGGGATTGAAACGGAAATGATCCAACTGGCAGGCAATGTCATTGAACCATGTAAGGCATGCTGTCCTTGCAGTGTCGTGGAAACTGTGTTCACCGCAAGGACAGCTTTCAAGAGGTATTTGAGAAGATGAAAGAGGCGGACGGCATATTGTTGGGTTCACCGGTTTATTGCGCAAATGTATCTGCTAATATGCAGGCTTTGCTGGAACGTGCTGCAGCAGTTGCAGCGGTACGCAGAGGCGGTGCAATGCAGGCAGTTGATACCATGAATCACTTTTTCCTTAATCATGAAATGATTGTAGTAGGTTCTACTTATTGGAATATGGGTTACGGACAGATGCCGGGAGATGTATGTAATGATGAGGAAGGATTAGCTAATATGAGAAATCTCGGTCAGAATATGTCGTATCTTTTGAATGCACTGAAAAGTTGCGAATAATGTGGATATCTCATACAAAGGAGTGTGAGAATATGAAGCAAATATTATGTGTAATGATATCTATTTTGATGTTGATTACAGTAACAGCATGTATAGCGGAAACACCAAATTCATCTGCTGACAATACGGAGTTGCAGGAAACAGATGATTCGTCAGAATTAGCTGATGGTTCGAATGCAGTTACAGAGATTTTGGTTGCCTATTTTTCCTGTACGGGGACTACAGAAAAGCTGGCGAAATATGCGGCAGACTATCTGAATGCAGACTTATATGAAATTTGGCCGGCAGACCCATATACCGATGAGGATTTAACCTATTATACGAATGGACGTGCGGATCAGGAGCAGAATGACCCTGATGCAAGGCCGCAGATAAATGGTCAGGTAGAGGATATGTCAAAGTATCAGATAGTTGTGATTGCATATCCTATCTGGCATGGGCAGGCTCCACGCATTATTTCTACATTTTTGGAAAGCTACGATTTTCAAAATAAGACAATCGTACCATTCTGTACCTCTCATTCCAACGGTATTGGAAGCAGTGCCACTGATTTGGAAAAATTGTGTGCTGATTCAGCCGAGTGGAAAGAGGGAAAACGATTCGATTCACAGACAACAGAAAGTGAAATTGAAAATTGGCTTGATAGCATTGACATCAAGCCGCATAATCCAAAACAAAAGGAGACAGACGAGGTGGGAGTATTTGATTTCGAAAGTAAAAGCGTATTACTGAACAGTGGATATTCAATGCCAATCAATGGATTAGGTACTTACAGCCTTCTAGACGATACCTGTGTAGAGTCTGTAAAAACAGCATTAAAAGATGGCGTGCGACTTATTGATACCGCCTATATGTACAAGAATGAAGCGGAAGTCGGTCAGGCAATTCGTGAGTCCATGGAGGAACTAGGAATTCAGCGAGAGGATATTTTTGTTATCACAAAGTTATATCCAGGTGAACAGTATGAAAACCCCGAAAGAGCCATAGAAGACGCACTTGATAAGTTGGATATCGGATATATTGACATGATGCTGCTGCATCATCCCGGAGATAATGACGTGAAAGCATATAAGGCAATGGAGCAGGCAGTGGCTGACGGAAAGATACATTCTATTGGATTATCCAACTGGTATATAGAAGAACTGGAGAATTTTCTTCCGCAGGTCAGCATTACACCTGCATTGGTACAGAATGAAATTCATCCCTATTATCAGGAACGAGAAGTCGTTGAGTATATTCAAAGTCTTGGTATTGTTGTGCAGGCTTGGTATCCTCTGGGTGGTAGAGGATATACAGCAGATTTGCTTGGTAATGAAGTGATTTCTAAAATTGCACAGGCGCATGAAAAGTCATCTGCACAGATTATTCTCAGATGGGATTTGCAGAATGGCGTAGTTGTAATTCCGGGTTCAAGCAATCCTGATCACATCATGGAGAACACGCAGTTGTATGATTTTGAATTAACTGACGAAGAGATGGAACAAATTGACGCTTTGGAAAAAAATGAGAAGAATGACTGGTACTAAAATTGATGAATAAAAAAATAAGGGGACGGAAATGAAGATATTAGTACTAAATGGAAGTCCACGTCCACAGGGCAGTACCAAGGATATGGTAAATGCATTTAAGAAAGGTGCGGAGAGTGCAGGACATACCGTTGATGTGGTGGATGTATGCCACTCCCGGTTCCTGATGACGCACCATTCTTTGTAAAGGATTACAGCGAGTATTATAAAGGAAGGTGCTATCACGAAAGAAGCCTTAATTTTAATGAAGGATGGAATAGCATTGGCTGCCAGCCGATTTTAAAATACAGTAATGAAATCAGAAGCGCTGTTCTTATCATACATGGGGAGAAAGCGCATAGCTATTATTTCGGAAAAGATGCATATGAGGCTATGATCAAGAGCAGTAAGTATGCTGCAAACAAGGAACTTCTTACGATTCCTGATGCAGTTCATACAGATCTCTATGACAACCTGGACGTAATTCCTTTCGATAAGATGCAGAAAATTTTTGAAGAGAATGGAGTGTGTTAATCATGGCAAAGAAAGTATTGATTATTTCAACCAGCCTTCGAGGTGGTAGCAATTCGGATATCCTTGCAAGAGAATGTGAGAGGGGTGCTAAAGAAGCTGGACACGAAGTAGAATATATTTCCTTAAAAGGAAAAGAGATAAAATATTGCATTGGATGTTTAGCCTGTCAGACGAAAGGAAACTGTGTTCTTAAGGATGATGTGGCAGAAATCATGGCAAAGGTTAAGGATGCAGAAGTAATCGTTTATGCCACTCCGGTTTATTATTATGAGATGGCTGGACAGATGAAGACGCTGCTCGACCGATTGAATCCGCTTTTTCCTTCTGAGTATGCATTTCGGGATATCTATATGATTGCAACTGCAGCAGAGGATGAGGAAAGTGTATTTGAAAAAGCATACAGTGGTCTTCGTGGATGGGTAGATTGCTTTGAAAAGGCAGAACTGAAAGGCATTGTAACCGGTGGTGGAATAGCTGGTCCTAATGATGCAAGCAATCATAAAGACACTATGCAAAAAGCCTACGAGCTTGGAATGGGGCTGTAAGGAATGAAGAAACTTATTTCAACGGTGCTGTTTATTGCTTTCGTACTTTGTTTGACAGCCTGTGGAAGCACATCAGATGATAAGGCTGGAATTCCAGTTCCGGAATCAGAAAACTATGAGGAACAGTTGAAGAATGAAGCCACAAACAATACAGACACGCCGGACAAAGAACTTGTTGATGGCGAAACGAATACGGCTTCTAGCGAGGAAAGTGAAATGAAATTATTTATCAATGATGTAGAAGTACCTGTCATCTGGGAAGAAAATGCTTCGGTAGCAGAGCTTAGGGAAGATGCTTCAAAGGGCGATATTATTGTCTCGATGTCAATGTACATTGACTTCGAGCAGGTGGGGCCATTAGGCAAGAAATATCATAGTGATGATAAACAGATGACCGTACATAATGGAGATATTGTCCTGTATAACAGCAGCAATATTGTCCTTTATTATGCTTCCAATACATGGTCATATATAAGGCTTGGGAAGATGGATCTACCGGAACAGGAAGTGATAGATTTGCTGGCGAACGGCGATGTTACAATCAAGATTTCAAGATAGTATTAGAAAATAAGGTTGGTATTATGGAAAAAATAGTGCAGACAGCAGGCAGAGATACTCTCGTTGAGTTTGCTCATTTTAATGATGATATTCTCTTTGGGGAGAACTGGAATAATCATGACATTGATGTGAAAACGAGAAGTATCCTCACAGTGGTCGCACTGATGTCTACGGGCATTACGTATTCTTCCCTCAAGTATCATTTGCAGAATGCAAAGAATCATGGCGTTACGCAGAGAGAAATATCTGCAATCATTACCCATGTGGCATTTTATGTGGGATGGCCAAAGGGCTGGGCGGTTTTTTATCTTGCAAAGGAAGTATGGCAGATGAACGAGCGCGATTTACCGTATGAAGATGAAGCTATGAGAGCGCACGCAAAGGAAATGGTATTTCTGATTGGACAGCCCAACGATGCATTTGCGCAATACTTTGTTGGAAAAAGCTACTTAGCACCTGTTTCTACAGAGCAGGTAGGAATTTTCAACGTGACTTTTGAATCGAGATGCCGGAATAACTGGCATGTTCATCATGCATCAGAAGGCGGCGGACAGATTCTTGTGTGTGTTGCCAGAAGGGGCTATTATCAGGAATGGGGTAAGGATGCTGTGGAAATGAAGCCGGGAGACTGTGTGAATATTCCGGTTGGAGTGAAGCATTGGCATGGGGCTGCACCAGATTCATGGTTCAGTCATCTTGCCATTGAAATTCCCGGAAAAGATGGTTCAAACGAATGGCTTGAGGCTGTGACGGATGAGCAGTATATAATACTTAAATAGTCAATAAAATTAGTTTACCACCCCAAGGACAGAATTTAGTCTTTGTTTTTGCCTTACATGTTTTATATAGTGTACCCAATAAGATTGTATCGTCTTGGTAAAGTTAAACGCAGATATAAGAACGCAAGAAGATTTATTTAATTTTGGTTCAATATATGAAAAAGTGATGAGCCACACTGTTGGAATATGCTCATCACTTATCTATATGGTATTTAAAACTAATCTTTTGAATAGCTTTCTGATTTTCTTTGTCTGAATTTTCTTGCCAAGAATACTAAAATTTCATAAATCGTGGTCATGATAACGAAGGATACGAAATCTAATAGTAGATTATGGCTGCCAACTATGACTCGACCTATCATGAGAAGCAAAATCATAATTGTGTAACTTTTTAATTTTTTTAAGGTATCTTTGCTTAAGAAATTTTGAATTTTCATTTGTTCACCTGCTTTAATTAATAATTGCTTCTAAATTGTATCATATAGGATACTACAAATAAACATATATTAACTTATCCATTTTATCTATTTACAAAATTAACAACTATATTGTTATCATAAACCATTAGATTGAAAAAGAGCGACTATTTTATCGCTCTTTTCTTTCAAAGTTAACAATTAATTTGTAAATTAACTATTTAAATTGTTCTATTTTAATCGTTTGACTCCGTGAAGTGGTAAACTAATTTTGGACACAGAGGGGGTCAATTTCTAGACACAAATGAGTTATAATTCAGACAAGGAATTCTCATATTTAGTCTTAATTGATTTCGCGTTTAACAGGAGGTTTACCATGAAATACACTCTAAAACAACGGTTGGATATTGGGCGCCGTATTTATGAAGGCGAACTAACAAGATTTCAAGCAGCTGAAGAGTATGGTATCAATGATAATACGGCTCGCAATTATATGTGGCTATATCGAGACACCAACCATCTTCCACCTAAAAATGCCGGAAGGAAAAGAAAAACGGATGCTTCCAAAACTCCACAACCAATCGAAGCAAAACAACCTGATTTTGAATCATATGAATCCATGACAAAGGAAGAATTAATTCAAGCTCTTGTCCAGGCACGTATCACAGAGGCACGATTAAAAAAAGGTTACGAAGTGAAGGGGGATGGTTCGGTAATTCATTACAGCAGCAAGAATATCAAGTGATTCTGGAACTCTCAGGAGAGTTCCCTGTCAATCTTCTTTGTGATGCCATGGGCATCAACAGAAGCAGCTTCTATTATTGGAAGAAGATGCTCAGCAATCCAGCTCCAAGAACAAGGGCATTGATTGAAAATATCCAGTTATTCCAGGAATACCATTTAAAATATCCATCCCATGGATATAGATGGTTAAATGTTAAAATCCGTCTGGATAAAGGCATAGAGATGTCTGATCCTTATGCACATAAATGTTGCAAGGCTGCTGGTATCAAGAGTAAAGCTAAACATTATAAATACAAGAAACCTGGTGCTCCGTTTAAGACTTTTCCAAATCTTCTTATGTCAGAGATTCAGATTGATGGTCCACTTCAATGTATTGTAAGCGATATGACTGCATTTTGGGTAAAAGGTATCTATTATGAACTTACCTTATATATGGATCTTTGGAATAATGAAATCCTAAGTCATTCTCTATCATCAAAACGTGGTGATCGAATGACTTATATAAGCGGCCTGGAAAATCTCCTTGAAATAAAGAAGCAACATCCAGAATACCAAATGATTCTTCATTCAGATCAAGGATCCGTCTATGCTTCAAAGGCATACAATGATCTTCTTCCTATGTATGTGGTAAGATCCATGTCCAGAGCTGGAACACCTACTGATAATAGTGCGATGGAATCCATCAACGGATGGATCAAAGCAGAACTATTTATGGATTTTCATGTCACAGGTGAACGACCAGTTTACGAAGAAGTGAATGAATATATTAAATTTTTCAATGAGGAGCGCCCTGCTTATGCGCTCAGTTATCTTACACCGAAACAATACCGTGAGAGGTATGCAGCATAATCTGTTCATAGATTCGAATCCGGAGGCAGATACCAGACACCACGTCAGCGGCTTGCCCTTGACATTCAGCCGGAAAGAAACGCTACAATAAATGTCCGGCAAATGACTAATTTAATCTGTTCATGAGTTCATACCGTCGGCGAAAGCCGACCAGCGTTTCCTGGAGCGATGCCAAGGGTGACGTACGGCTTGTACAACCTTACGCTGTAACTGAATAATTATTATGATTTTGTGTCCAAAATATGTTGACTAGTGCACCGTCTAATTAAAAAGTTAATGATAAAGGTGGTTTTATCCCTTGTTTTGCTTGTTTCGTTTAATTTAATAGTTAATATTCATTGAATTTAATAAAAATATAAGTTTAATTAAAAAGTTAATTTTCAAAAACTTTGATTTACCAAGGACAGTCTTAGCCTTTGCTTTGCCTTACATTTTTTATATAGTGTACCCAGGTGAAGATGATATTATCTTGGTAAAGTCAAACAGACATATAAGAATGCATGAAGGTTCATTTAATTCTGGTTCCGATACATAAAAGTGATGAGCCACACTGTCGGAATATGCTCATCACTTATCTATATGGCATTTAAAACTAATCTTTTGAATTAACTTCCGTTTTCTTTCGTATCAACGTTTTTATTGTCTCAATAAGCACTGCTCCGATAGTACAAAGAAGAAAATCTAAAAGTAGATGCTTGCTTCCTAATATGATTCGAAAAATCATATAGACTGCAATGGCTATTGTTAAGCCTTTTAATATAGTTAAAGTCTTTTGGCTTAAGCGCAAATGATTAAAAATTTTCACGTTTTACCTCCATGTGTAAGCACTCTACATCACAACTTAATTGTATCATATAAGATGCTATGGGTGAAACGAATATTAAGTTTTTAAATATAACAAAAAATGAGGCTTTTTAAGCCTCTTAATTATTAATATTAAGTTTATAAATTAAATGTTAACTTTTTAATTTCAACTATTTATCGTTATACACTCTGTTATCTAAGTGAACAAATCTTTCTTTGATCTCCTGAGTACGGCCTTTATTCCAAAAGTTATCTCCAAGATATCCACATGTACGACGACATACATTAAGTGTCTTGTGGTTTCTATTACCGCAGTTAGGGCAATACCATTCACCATTTTCATCAAGCAAGATTTCACCATCAAATCCACATACCTGACAATAGTCTGACTTTGTATTGATTTCAGCGTATTGAATAGTGTCATACATGTAATTGATGAGTTCTTTCATTGCTTCAAAGTTATTTGTCATGTTTGTGACTTCGACATAAGAAATAGCACCACCGGTAGAAAGATCCTGGAACTGACTTTCAAACTTTAACTTAGAGAAGGCATCGATTTCTTCACGGACATTGACATGATAAGAGTTTGTGATGTAATCATGATCTGTTACACCAGGTATTTCACCAAATCTTCTCTTAAGAGCACGTGCTAATGTATATGTTGTAGATTCTGCAGGTGTGCCATAGACAGAGAAGCCGATATTTGTTTTTTCTCTCCAGATTGCACACTGGTCTTTAAGCTTTTCCATGATTTTTCTTGCGAGAGCTTCGTTTTCTGGATCAGTATGTGACTTACCTGTGAGGGCTACAACACATTCATATAAACCAATATAGCCTAAAGAGATTGTTGAATAGTTGCCATATAAAAGCTTATCTATTGTTTCACCTGGCTTTAATCTAGCAATACCACCAAATTGCCAATGAATTGGTGATACGTCAGATAATGTACCTTTTAAGCTTTCATGTCTTAACATTAATGCTTCATAACATAACTGTAATCTTTCATCAAGAATCTTCCAGAACGCATCCATATCCTTATTGGCAGACAAACCAACATCAGTTAAATTCAATGTTACAACACCCTGGTTGAAACGGCCATACCACTTATAATTGCCTTCTTCATCCTGCCAAGGCATAAGGAATGAACGACACCCCATACAAGGGAAGACATTGCCTTCATAGTTTTCTTTCATCTTCTTAGCTGAAATGAAGTCAGGCATCATACGCTTGGAGACACACTTAACAGCCAAATCAGTTAAATAACGATATTCTGAATCATCAGGTACATTATTTTCATCTAAGACATAAAGTAATTTAGGGAAGGCAGGTGTGATATAAGCACCTACAGGATTCTTCATACCTAAATAACGCTGCTTTAAGATTTCTTCAATCAACATAGCTGTTTCATGTGTATATTCAGGTTCTTCATTTAAATACATGAAGACGGATAAGAATGGTGCCTGTCCATTTGTTGTGGAGAAAGTATTGATCTGATACTGAATAGTCTGTACACCAGCTTCAATTTCTTTCTTTAAACGACTCTTAGCAATCTTTTCAATCTGCGCATCTGTATAATCAATGCCAATTTCTTTGCCTTCTTTACGTACGGCATCTTTATGTTTATTATAGGAAATTCTTACGAAAGGTGCGAGGTGTGCGATAGAGATCGTCTGTCCACCATACTGACCACAGGCAATCTGCTGAACGATCTGTGTTGCAATTGTAGCAGCTGTCTGGAATGACTTAGGTCTTTCAATAAGCTTACCATTAATAACTGTACCGTTGGCAAGCATATCTTTAAGATTGACAAGACAGCAGTTAAACATCTTCTGAATGAAATAGTCCATATCATGGAAATGAATAAGACCTTCATCATGAGCCTGAACAATCTTAGGAGGCAACATAAGACGACGACAGTAGTCTCTTGAGAATTCACCAGCAATTAAGTCACGCTGTGTAGCGAGTACGGCAGCATCTTTGTTAGAGTTTTCATCCATTGCTTCCTTATTAGTCTGTTTGACAATACCATAAATCTCACTATCAATGGTATTTGTTTCTCTCTGGAATTCTCTTACCTTACGATAACCTTCATAAGCCTTAGCTGTTAAGACTTCACCCTTATCAATTAGTTTTTCAAAGACCTGACCTTCAATACGATAAATTGATACAGTCTGATCACCATTCCATTCATGCCAATCTTTAATTTCTCTAGCAATCTTATAAGCAATTTCTTCATGAACAATACCACTACCATTCTTCATTGCTTTTAAAATTGCATTTTCAATCTTATCTGCGTCAAATGGTACTAAAGAGCCATCTCTTTTCTTAACCTGCATTTTTCTTCCTCCAAAATATATTTATTAATTAAAACAACAAGAATTAAGCCTCCTAAAGGAGGTCTATACCCATTATATGCAAAAATAGTTGAAAGTCCAACTAAATCTACTTTCAAATTTTAAAAACACAAATTATCTTCTAAATATCAATATAATTTCCTATGTCAATAGGAAATTAGCATTTTAAAAATAATTTGATAGTGCTATAATGGGAAAGTCGGAAGCTTTATATCCTTATTTAAAAAGAATAGCGAATATAAGGCTTTTGATGATGCACAAATATTGACTGTTGGTCAGTTTAGCGTTAGAATGTTTTTGAGAAAAGATAGTTAGATAGGCGGATAGCTATCTTGTTCTTACTTTGAAAAGAGGGAGACAAAAGTATGAATAAGACCTTAACAAATATGACCCATGCGGTACAGCGTAAGGCTATGGGTGCGATGATTGACAAAGTACTGAAAGATCTTGATAAGGATCGTGAAGGAGAGTATTTGAAATTAGTGGATCTTGCTCAGCAGTTCTATGGTTCTGGTTTTACTGATGAACAATATGATGCTGCACGTGCAGCTATCAAGGATCCAAACAACAAATGGATGAAGATTATCAATAGTGTTATTGATGAAACTGATCCTGGCTATGCGAAGAAGATGGCATTGAACTTGGGTTATGAAGCTTTCTTACGTGGGACAAAAACAATTCGTGCTAATCGTGAAAAGTATAACTGTAATATTCCTTGGTTAATCTTATTTGATCCGACTGATGCATGTAATATGCATTGTGTAGGTTGTTGGAGTGGTACTTATGGACACAAGCACAATCTATCATTTGAAGAAATGGATAAGATTGTAACTGAAGGTAAGGAATTAGGTGCTTATCTTTATATGATGACTGGTGGGGAACCACTTGTTAGAAAGAAAGATATCTTAAAGCTTGCTGAAAAGCATAATGATTGTTTCTTTGCCCTTTATACAAATTCTACACTTATTGATGAAGAATTATGTAAAGAAGTATTACGTCTTGGCAATATCACATTCATGCTTTCTATTGAAGGTACACCTGATACAAATGATGCAAGACGTGGTGAAGGTCATTATGCCGGTGTTATGAAGGCGATGGATTTACTTAAGAAATATGGTATTATCTTTGGTACATCTATTTGCTATACTAGAGCGAATATTGAAGCTGTTACAAGTGATGACTTCTTCAAATTACTTGATGAAAAGGGTGCACGCTTTGGCTTCTACTTCCATTATATGCCAGTAGGAAACAATGCTGCTCCTGAATTAATGCCTACAGTTGAACAAAGAGCTAAGATGGTTCATCGTATTAGAGAAGTACGTGGTGATAAGAATATTAAGTTCTTCCCAATGGATTTCCAGAATGATGGTGAATATGTTGGCGGATGTATTGCTGGTGGCAGAAACTACTTCCATATCAACGCAACTGGTGATGCAGAACCATGTGTATT
Organism: Sharpea azabuensis DSM 18934; assembly: GCF_000702165.1. Classification (GTDB taxonomy): domain Bacteria; phylum Bacillota_I; class Bacilli_A; order Erysipelotrichales; family Coprobacillaceae; genus Sharpea; species Sharpea azabuensis. The sequence continues at coordinate 706 of NZ_JNKU01000036.1, read as the reverse complement.
CATCCATTATTCCAATACAAATATCAAGGATCATTCAATCCTGGAAATGCTTCAGTCACCATTATTCATGGCTTACCATAATGAACAGCCTTTCAACAAGAACCATTTACGTCCTTGTCCAATGCTTGAAAACCCAGCATTCCTGACAAGAATGGTTCATGAAACACATGCTCATGGTACAAACTATGAATCAGAAGAATCAGCAGAACATTTAATCAGCAAGACTGTTGACTATGCTAAGGAATGGAAACCTGTCGCTGATAAGTTATGGGCTGAAGAAAAGCATTCAAAGCCTGCATATGAAAACTATGCACCACAAAAACGTGATATCTAAATGAAAAAAGCGATGCATGTTGATATGATCCCCTAAAGGTAAACAGTACAAATACACAAAATGTACTGCCCTGCTTTTAGGGGGTTTTATTATGGGACGAAAAGCAAAATATACATTTGAACAGAAACTTCAGGCTGTACTGGATTATCAGTCAGGAAAGAAATCAGCAGTTGATATTGCCTTTGAATTAGGTATGGGGAAAAATGGTGACAACAGAATACGTGAATGGTCGAATCTCTATAAAGCTAACGGGCAAGAAGCTCTCAAGCCTAAAGAAAGAAATTCATCTTACTCAAAGGAATTCAAAGAAATGGTCGTTCAGGATTATGTACAGAACGGACTGTCACCGGACGAACTGGCAACAAAATACAA
>NZ_JNKU01000035.1 GCF_000702165.1 Sharpea azabuensis DSM 18934 | reverse complement strand
CATAAATCCGCAATAATCTTACGTGATTTATCATTATAGCCAAAGACTTCATCTTTCGCATAACCTAAACGTGGTGTATAAGCTGCATTACCTTTGAATGTAGTTTTGGCAAGCTGATCTTCAACCGACTTAACCGGTGAAGTATAGCCAACATATTCTGAGTTTGCTGTGGCAACTTTCTTAGTTAGAATATATTTCATGAACTCTGTCGCAAGTGGGACATTGGAAGCATTTTTTGGAATAACCATTGCATCCGTCCAGATATTTGTACCTTCTTTAGGCATATAGAAGCCCATATTCTTATTTGTGGAAAGAATACTTGCGGCATCACCAGAATAGACAAGACCCAATGCCTTTCTAGCCCGAGCCATATTATCAATGATTTCATCAGTTACAATTTCAGTATTCATTGTCTTCATGACATCTACCCACCAGTCATAGGCTTTCTCTAGCTCTGCTTCACTGGTTGTATTCATAGAATAGCCAAGAGATTTTAAGGCCATCATGAAGGAATCACGTTCTGAATCATAAACATAAACCTGGCCCTTGAACTTTGTATCTTTGAAAATAGCAAAGCCTTCTCGATCAAGCTCATCCACGGTCACTTTACGCTTATCATAGACAATTCCCACACTACCCCAGAAATAAGGGATGGAATAGGCATTATCCTTGTCATAGGACTGATGAAGAATGAGCGGATTAATTGCATTAAATGTCTTCTTTAAAGCTTTTTGATCAAGCTTCTGCAACATATTTTCACCAATTAATCTTTGAATCATATAATCACTAGGAATCAATAAGTCATATTTTTCACCATTAGCGACCTTGATATACATCTGTTCGTTACTATCAAAGTTATCCATGATGACTTTAGCGCCTGTTGTATCTTCAAATTCTGCAACCATGTCTTCATCGATATACTCACTTGGCATATAGATATGCAATGTCTGACCACCAAATTTTGCTGTCGAATTGCTTTTTAGGCCGGCAAGAGAGCCAATAATAATTGCTATGACAAGTCCAGCAATAACGAATATAGGCCATTTCTTTGCTTGTTTTAATTCTGTTGTTTCTTTGACATGCTTAGCACGAATTGCAGGCACAACATTGACAAGGATAAGAATGATGGTAATGAGTACGACAAAGACTGTAGAAATAGCATTAACGGATGGATTGACACGTTTACTCATCGTATAAACCATGATGGAAAGGTTCTTGACACCTCCACCAGTGACAAAGTAAGAAATAATGAAATCATCAATACTCATCGTAAAGGCAATCAAGCTACCAGAGACAATACCGGGCATGATTTCAGGGACGATGACTTGAAGAATAGCACGAAATGGTGTTGCTCCTAAATCCATGGCCGCATCCGCCAAGTTAGGATCAAGCGCCCTTACACGGGGCAGGACGGAAAGGATGACATAGGGAATACAGAAGGCAATATGTGCCAAAAGCAATGTCCCAAAGCCCTTTGTAATATTCAATGTAATAAATAAAAGCATCAAGCCAATGGCAGTGACAATATCAGGGTTCATTAGTGGAAAGTCATTAACGACTGACACATAACGGCGTACACGTTTTGTTGATTGGGATAAGCCAATTGCTGTCATTGTCCCAATAACCGTAGAGATAATTGTAGCTAGAATGGCGACAAGGATTGTCACATAGAGTGATTCCATCATTGAATGGTTCTTCAGCATGGCCTGATACCACTTCAATGAGAACCCTGTAAAACTTGTCAAAGATTTCGAACTATTGAAAGAAATGACCATCATAAAGACAATGGGCAAATAGAAGAAGATTAAAGCTAAAATCATCAAGAGACGACCAAAATATCTTTTTTCTTTTTTCATTATTCGTCCTCCTGCTGATGATTATTAGAATCGATACGACGTACAAGATACATGGAAAGCATCATAATAACTGCCATAATCATAGAAATAGCACTACCAAAATTCCATTCTCCAACCGTAATAAACTGGTTCTCAATAACATTACCAATTAAGAAATACTGTCCCCCACCAAGCAATTTAGGAATAAAGAATGAACTTACTGCCGGCAAGAAGACTAAGGCAATACCAGAAATTACTCCGGATAATGATAATGGAAGAATGACTCTTCTAAATGTTTCTTTCTTGCTTGCACCTAAATCATAGCTTGCTTCAATTAATGAAGGATCTATTTTTGTCAAGGCCGTATTAATCTGAAGAATCATGAATGGCAGGAAGTTATAAACCATGCCAATCAGGACGGCTGTTTCTGTGTATAGCAGTTCCACATGCTTAAAGCCAAAGAGAGAGAAAATCCAGGCAAATAAACCATCATTGGATAATAAGCCAATCCAGGCATATGTTCTTACAAGCATATTGATCCACATTGGAAGAGTAATAAGCAAGATCAGATTATTACGTTTCTTTTCTGGCGTCTTGGCAATAAAGTAAGCAAGAGGATAGCCTAAAAGCAGGCAGATGATTGTTGTTTTCACTGCAATCAACAATGATCTCAACAAGATCATCAAGAAGTCCTTATCCGTAAAGAATTTGACGTAGTTATGAATAGTAAGCTTGAAAGGCAGAATGCTATTGCCCTGCTTCATGAATGAGTACATTGCAATCAGCAGCATCGGTAACAACAACATTAAAACTGACCAGACAATATATGGTATGACAAGCTGTCTAAATTTCTTCATTTAAAAGCCCATCTTTTCCATAACATGAATATCTTCAGGATTGAAAGTAAGGCCGACTTCCTTACCTTCTTCCACATAGTCCGTAGTATGAATTTTGAATTCACGACCAGTTGTTGAGAATGTGACTTTGTAGATTCCCTGCTTTAAGTTTTCTGGATCAAAGTCATAATCAACGAACAGTTCGACATTTTCATCTTCATCATCCAGCTTCCAAGCCTGCGCATTAGCCCATACCTTTAAGTCCGTATCAAGAGCTTGTGATTCAGCAATTTCATCAGCTGTCTTGAAGAAGTTAAAGGCTGAAATAGCTTCATTAGCTTTCTTATTTTCAACTACACGCTGATCAATAACCCAGATTTTTCTTGTCACTTCAAGACCATTGGATGTTGAGAATGTGACATGGTATTCACCTGTTTCCTGCTTTAAGTCTGTTTCGACATGGGCAATGGAAGTGAATTCATCTGTTTCTGGATTCCATGCCTGGGCGCCTGCACGGGCAATGATTTCCGTATCATCAATACCTTCCATATCTTCTAAGTCAAGATAGAAGTCATTGGCTGAAATCATTTCCTTGCCATCTTCGGAACGCTTTGTATTATCCCCAACAATATGCATATTGACATTAACAGTCGTACCTGGCACAGTTTCAACCATGATTTCATAATGCACACCTTTGAATAATACAGATAACACTTCACCCGTCATCTTACCTTTTTCCACAGGCACAATATCAATATCTTCAGGACGAATAATTACATCAACACGCTCATTATCCTTAAAGCCCTTATCTACACAATCAAAGATCGTATCATCAAACTTTACCTTTTCATCTTCCAACATGATGGCAGGCACAATATTACTCTCCCCAATAAACTGTGCTACATAGCGATTGACAGGTTCATTATAAATTTCTTCAGGAGAACCAACTTGCTGGATTTCCCCCTTATTCATAACAACGATCTTATCACTCATTGTCAAAGCTTCTTCCTGATCATGTGTGACAAAGATAAAGGTAATGCCAACTTCCTGTTGAATACGTTTTAATTCATACTGCATTTCTTTTCTCAATTTATGATCCAAGGCCGATAATGGTTCATCCAATAATAATACTTTTGGTTCATTGACAAGCGCTCTCGCAATCGCTACACGCTGCTGCTGACCACCGGAGAGAAGTGTGACATCTTTCTTTTCGAAGCCTTCAAGACCAATCAGCTTCAACATACGCATAACCTTCTGATCAATAACGTCCTTACTCATCTTCTTGATTTTTAAGCCAAAGGCAATGTTGTCATAGACATTCATATGGGGAAATAAGGCATAACGCTGAAAGACAGTATTTAATTCACGTTTATAAGGTGGCACATTCTTAATGTCTTCCCCATCAAGAATAACCTGTCCTTCATTAGGCTCTAAAAAGCCCCCAAGAATTCTTAACAATGTTGTCTTCCCACATCCTGAAGGTCCCAACAATGTCACAAATTCATTTTCATAAATATCTAAATCTATTCCTTTTAAAACAACTGCATCGCCAAAATTCTTGACGATGTGTTTAAATTCAATAATTTTCTTTCTTTCATCCATTTTCATTTTCTCCTCTAGAATAATGGTGGTGTCGTAATCCAAAGTACAATCGCATCCGTGCTATTCGGGTTAGAGAGATAATGTTCATGTGAGCCATCAACATAGAATGTTTCTTTTTGATGAATCTTGCATTTCTTTTCACCATAGACAAGCTCTACACATCCCTGCAGCACATAGCCAAATTCTTCCCCTTCATGCTCATGCATTTGTTTCGATGTTTGATGTTGATGAAGGGTAAGACGAATAGGTTCCATTTTATTTTTTTGTGCATTAGGCACAATCCATTCAATCGTCCCATCTTCACGTTCATCCACAAAATAGTCTTCTTCTTTAAAGACGATCTGTTTTTCTTTTTCTTCTTTGAAGAAATCCGATAAATTTGTGCCCAACGCTTCAAGAATATCTTCCAACGTACTAATACTTGGTGAAGTCAGATCACGTTCAAGCTGTGACAGAAAGCCTTTTGTCAGCTCACTTCGTGAAGCAAGTTCTTCAAGCGTCAAGCCGTTCTTGGTTCGCAAAGCCTTTATTTTCTTCCCAATCTCCATAATGCCTCCGTTTTATATACTAAACTCTTTGTTTATTATATCGATATTATTATAGTCTTATGCATAGAAAATGCAAGTTAATTAAACATTAAGTTTAATTAACTAAACTCTAAATATTTGACATCATTTGAGAGTCAAAGTAAAATAAAGGTGGTGATGTATATGGATAATATAAAAATAAACTTTATGAATGTCATAAGCAATGTATTCACAAGTGTCATGAAAGCCCAGGAAGAATATATTCGTCATAGCGAATATAGCGACCTTTCCTTAACCGAGATGCATGTCCTCGAGGCAGTCAAGAAGGAAAGCTTCCCAACCATGAGTAATGTCAGTGCCCGTCTCAAGATTACCATCGGCACACTTACTACCAATGTCAAAACCATCATCAAGAAAGGATACCTGACAAAAAAGCCATATCCGAAGGACCATCGCTATATGATTCTTTCTCTTACGCCTAGAGGAGAAGATGCATTAAAAGTCCACGATCAGTTCCATCAGGAAATCATTCACATTCTTGATCATGCCATTCCAGAAAGTGAATTCTCATTTGTTTATCACGCATTCGAACAAGTACAAGATGAAGTCAAAACATTTAATGAAGAACTTAAAAACAAAAAATAAAGGGCAATCACAATGATTGTCCTTTATTCATATACAAAAAAAACTTCCCGCAGGAAGTATCATACAACATGGTGCCGACTATAGGAATTGAACCCACAACCTACTGATTACAAGTCAGTTGCTCTACCAATTGAGCTAAGTCGGCAGCATCTCATAAAAATGGTGGGAGCTAACGGGCTCGAACCGCTGACCCTCTGCTTGTAAGGCAGACGCTCTCCCAACTGAGCTAAGCTCCCACTAAATGGTGACGGATACGGGATTCGAACCCGTGAATGCATGCGTGAAAGGCATGTGAGTTAACCGTTTCTCCAATCCGCCACAAGATGGCGCCTCAAGTAGGACTCGAACCTACGACCCCCTGATTAACAGTCAGATGCTCTAACCAACTGAGCTATTGAGGCATTTGCTTTAGAAGCACTCGGCTTCGTGGTGCTCACTTAATATACCATGTGTTTTTTAATAATGCAAGTCCTTTTTTATTTTTTACTTCTTTTGTTTTCTTTTTCCGTTATAATGAAAGCATATCTTTGACAGAAAGGATAAAATAGATGAATACACGTACAAAATATAATCTTCTCCTTGTTTTTGCGGCAATGATCTGGGGTAGTGCTTTTGTTGCTCAGAAAAGTGGTGGTACGATTGGTGGCTTTACTTATAATGGCTTTCGAACCCTCCTTGGCGGCCTTGTCCTCATTCCTATTTACTTCCTCTTACGTAAGAATAAAGAAATGAAGACTTCCATAATGGGTGGTATCTTCTGTGGGCTAGCACTCTTTATTGCTTCCAACCTCCAGCAATTTGGCATCAATAACACCAGTGCCTCAAAAGCCGGCTTCATCACTTCGCTCTATGCAATTATTGTTCCCTTCCTCTCCGTCTTTCTTCACAAGAAGATCAGGCCGATAGTCTGGGTGAGTGTTGTGATTTCTTTAGCTGGTCTTTATTTACTCAATTATAGTGCTGAAGGGTTATCCATTAATACCGGTGATATCCAATTAATGCTTTGTGCCCTGGCTTTTGCTTTTCAGATTCTCATCATTGATCACTATTCTGATCATGTGAATGGTGTCTTGATGAGTGCGACACAGTTTATTGTTGCAGGTCTATTGAGTATTGTCTGTATGTTTCTTTTTGAAAAGCCACAAATCAATGATATTCTTGCTTCATGGTGGCCTATTGTTTATGCCGGTGTTTTCTCCTGTGCGATTGCCTACACCTTACAGATTGTTGGCCAGCGCTATGTGCCTCCAACCGAAGCAAGCCTGATTTTCTGTCTTGAATCGGTCTTCTCGCTTCTTGCTGGAACAATCTTCCTGCATGAAAGAATGAAGGCTATAAATTATATTGGTTGTCTATTGATTTTTATTGCCGTTGTGTTATCGCAATGGCCAAAAAAGGCGGAACGCTAAGTTCCGTCTTTTATAATTGATGCGTCATTTCGCCTAGTATACGAATACCCTTGACAATCTTTTCATCCGTTGGTGTAGAGAAATTTAAACGCAGTGCATAACAAGGCTTCTCTTCATTCGTATAGAAGGAAATACCTGGAACAATAGCTACATTGTTTTCAATTGCTTTTTGCGCAAATTTCAGTACATCACTGCCTTCAGGCAAGTTCACCCAGATAAACATCCCACCATCAGGTCTTGTATAAGTCACTCTTTCATCAAATGTTTCATCCATTGTTTTCAACATCAAGGCACATTTCTTCTTATAAATGGTTCTAATACGTGATAAATGAGCATTCATATCACATGTTGATAAGAAACGAGCAGCGACTTTCTGGGCCCATAAGTTTGTATGCACATCAGCGCCTTGTTTCGCCACAACCATCTTTCCTACAATATCTTCACGACCAATACATACCGCTAAACGTAAACCAGGAGCAAGAATCTTGGAAAGTGATGCGGCATAAATAACCATATCATCTTCATCAAGAGATTTGATAGAAGGTACATGTTCTTCTGTAAAACGAATAGCACCATATGGATTGTCTTCAAGAATAAGCACGCCATATTTCTTACACAGGGCAAGCACCTGTTTTCTTGTTTCAAGGGACATTGTTGTTCCCATTGGATTCTGGAAATTAGGAATGGTATAGAAGAATTTTGGTCTTGGCTGGATGCTGAGTGCTATTTCAAGCTGAGCTAAGTCAAGCTGCCCTTCTTCGCTAAAGCCGACACCTCTTAAGATAGCACCATCTTCCTTAAAGGAATTTAAGGCTCCCAAAAAGGCTGGTTCTTCACAGGCAACAACATCCCCTTCATTACAAAGCACCTTTGTAAGCAGGTCCATGATCTGCTGAGAACCCGTTGTAGCAATGATCTGGTCGACGGCTCTTGTTACCTGTTCCTCACGGTTAAAGAATTTATTGGCAGCTTCCAAGAAGCCTGCGTCACCTTCAGTAATACCATACTGCAATAAACCAATTGGATCTTCTTCAAAGAGTTCAGCTGAAATACGTTTGAGGTCTTCAACTGGAAAGGCATCACTGGCAGGATTGCCTCCCGCAAATGAAATCACATCCGGATTCGATGTCATCTTTAAGATTTCTCTGATGGCACTTGCCTGTACACTCTGCATTTTTCTTGAAATTTCGACTTTCATACTACTCTCCCCCACTTTCTTGTTCATTCATCACTTTTGTCGCTAGGTCCCTGACTTTATCGACAACCTCACGGTTAAAGATTTCCTCCGGGTCATTAATGCCCTGTTCCACAAGCATAATCATGCTGATCCACACTAAGAGATAGAGTGGATTGAAGACATCACCCACACTAAAGGTAGAGAGATGCTGGTGGAAGACCCATTGAATGGAATGCATATTCTTATGCACAAATTCATCAAGTTCATTGATATAAGTATAACCCATATAGTGCATTCGATGAATGAGTTTTGTCTGGGTAATCAAGCTATCATCAATGACAAGTCTTACCCCATACTGTTCTTTAGCATCATCTAGTAAATCTTTGAGAACAGGTGTATCGATGACATAGTGAATAAGCGAATTCTTATTGATATCCGTCTTCAGTACTTTTTCTTCATGCACCAAGCCTTCATTATAGGCATCAACGGCATTAGAAATCGCAACAAACTCTTCATCACATAACTCTAATGTTGCCGCAAGTCTTGTCAGTCTGCGTCTGATGTCTCGAGGAATCTCATATTGGCTCTTATAGCCAAGCCCATGTTCAATCTCCGCCCATGAGTGTTGTAAGGTCGTACGAATCTGCACTTCAAAGATAAGATTCTTGTAGTCTGAATACTCAATCATGCGACAGCGTTCATCAGTAAACTTGACAAGAAGATGCAAGGAATTATAACCGTAATCTATGCGATCTTCCTGATTCTTCTTACGCCGATCACTATATTCAACGATTTCAAAATTCTCCTTGATTGCTTCATAGAAACGATCAATATCATCTTCAAACAACAAAATAACTCTTGCTGCTACGACATCAGTAATATCATTGATATCATGGTATTTATTCTTAAATTCAATCTTTCTTTTCAAGCTATCTTCTGCTTTAATACGTACAGCATAATTAGATATACGAAAATGATTTTTCTTGATAATTCTTGAAAAGATATCATTGATATCATGGACCATACTGCGATAGATAGCAGCATTCTCATGATACTGATCTATGATTTTTGCACTATAATTGACAAGTTCCATACAATTCACTCCTGAAACCCATTATACACTATCCAAGGCTCTATGAATATAAAGAAAAAAACAGCCATGACTTATGTCATGACTGTCGGGAGGGGCTTCTTTCTAACCCCATCATAATCTATCTTCTTGTAAATACAAGCTTTTTTCTATTTTTTAAGAAAAATCAGAACGTGGTGTTCCTTTCTTATACACATAGATCATCCCTACAATCCCTACAGCGATAAAAATCAGGGAAATCACTTGAGCAATACGCAATGGCCCAAGCATTAATGAATCCGTACGCATCCCCTCGACAAAGAAACGCACAATCCCGTAGCCGATAAAATAACTAAAGAACTGCGTACCATTCTTCCTTGAGAAATGGCGAACAAGTAAGATAATCACCAAAAAGACAATAACATTGCCCACTGACTCATAAAGGAATGTTGGATGATGATAGGCATTTTCAATATACATATTCTTAATGATGAATTGTGGCAGATGTAATGACTGTAAGAATTGAAGACTGACTGCTGAGCCATATGCCTCATGATTAAAGAAGTTTCCCCAGCGGCCTAGCGCCTGGGCAATCAAGACACCTGGCATAATCGCATCCCCTGCGACAAGAAAAGGAATTTCATGTTTTTTAAAGAAATAAGCGGAATAGATGAGCCCGGCAAAGATACCGCCCTGGATAGCAAGGCCACCATGCCACACAGCAAAGATTTCCATAGGATTTGTGGCATAGAGCTCATTCCACATAAAGATGACATACCAGATACGAGCCCCGATAATACCAAGCAACAATAAGGCAAAGAAATAATCCGAAAGAATATTTCTGGCATAGCCTAGTTTCTTAAAGTGATACTGGCCTAGTTCATAGGCAATTAATGCTCCGGTAATAATACATAAAGCATAGTAATGGATCTCTAGTGATCCAATTTTGAGAAAGACGGAAAAAGATGGAAAAAACTGCATTGTTATGACTCCTGTTTACTCTTGATATTCGCCAGAATACGATTAATGAATTCCTTTGAACTATCAAAGCCTGATGATCTTAGCTGCATATTCATGACTGCTGCTTCAATAATGGCCGCCATAGAACGACCACCCGTTACTGGTACAACAATCTTATGAATAGGAATACCTAAGATATCCTCAGTATTTTCATCTTCCTCTAAGCCTATACGCTGATATTCACGTGATGGTAACCAGCGTTCTAGCTGAATAATCATTTCGACAATATCGCTATCGAGCACACTGCCAGCCCCAAACATCTTGCTGACATCAATAACCCCAATACCTCTAATTTCCAACAAGTTTTTCAAGACCTTTGGTGAGCGGCCACGAATACTTGAAGAAATATGGAAGAGTTCAATGGCATCATCGGCAATGAGCTGATGACCTTTCTTGATCAGTTCAAGGGCAATTTCGCTCTTACCAATACCACTATCACCACGAATAATAACACCCTTACCATAGATATTCAGGAATACCCCATGCATTAATGTCTCTGGTGCCAATAATTCATCAAGATGACTCTGCAATGTGATGGATACACGACCTGTTGGTAATTCTGTCTCAAAGATTGGGAAATTACGCTTAATCGCAATATTCTTTAAAATATCAGGTGCTTTATAGCCTTTCGCAATGATAATACATGGTGTTTCATCATTGACAAGCTTTGAGAAACAAGCGAGCTGGCTTTCTGCACTCATTTCATGAATGAAGGCATTCTCCTTTTCACCAAGAAGAATAATTCTTCTAAAATCTGAATGTTTAAAGAAACCTGCCAGTTCAAAACCAGGACGGTTGATTTCAGCGACATAGACTTCTCGTTCCATCGAAGCATCATCACCAGTCACTCTTTTATAAACATCGAGATCTAATAAACGACTTAATTTTGCGGATTTACTCATAGGATCCTCCTTATAACAGTTCCTTTAAGAACCAGCCAGTGCGGCTCTCATCACACTTGGCAACTTTTTCAGGTGTGCCCTGTACAACTATTGTACCACCCGCATCGCCGCCTTCCAACCCTAAATCAATAACCCAGTCAGCCACCTTAATGACATCAAGATTATGTTCTATAACGAGTACTGTATCACCATTATCTACGATTGTCTGAAGGACTTGAATGAGACGATTGACATCATCAGAATGTAATCCTGTTGTTGGTTCATCAAGAATATAGAGTGTCTTACCCGTAGCCTTCTTCTGTAATTCACTCGCTAGCTTAACACGTTGGGCCTCACCACCAGAGAGTGTTGTTGAAGACTGTCCAAGCTTAATATAACCAAGACCAACATCATAGAGAGCTTTAATCTTATTGTAGATACGAGGTAAGTTTTCAAAAAAACCAAGGGCTTCTTCAATGGTCATTTCAAGGACATCATAGATATTCTTGCCTTTATAGGTAACCTGCAAAGTCTCTTCATTATAACGCTTGCCACCACATTCCTCACATGGCACATAGACATCGGGTAAGAAGTGCATCGAGATACGTTTCACCCCATCCCCTTGACAAGCTTCACAACGTCCGCCCTTCGTATTGAAAGAGAAACGACCTTTATCATAACCACGCATCTTGGCTTCTGGTGTTTTCGCAAAGAGATCACGAATATCATCAAAGACACCCGTATAAGTCACTGGATTACTTCTTGGTGTACGACCAATTGGTTCCTGCGAAACTTCAATAACTTTATCAATATTTTCAATCCCACGAATCTCTTTATGCAGGCCTGGTTTTTCTTTCGACTTATAGATTTTCATCTTTAAGCCTTTAGCAAGGATATCATTGACAAGAGTTGATTTGCCCGATCCAGAAACACCTGTGACAACGATGAACTTACCAAGTGGGAATTTCACATTGATATTCTTCAAATTATGTTCCTTAGCCCCTCTGACTTCAAGATAGAGGCCATTGCCTTTACGGCGTTTTTGTGGCACTTCAATTTTCTTGCGTCCTGACAAATAAGCACCAGTAATCGATTTCTCATTAGCCATCACTTCTTCCGGTGTCCCCGCTGCAACAATCTCACCGCCATGAATACCAGCCCCTGGGCCTACATCGACAATGAAATCTGAAGCTCGCATCGTATCTTCATCATGTTCAACGACAAGCACAGAATTACCTAAATCACGCATATCCTGCAAAGTCTGGATCAGGCGGGCATTATCACGCTGATGCAAACCTATAGAAGGTTCATCAAGGACATAGAGCACACCCGATAAACGCGAACCAATCTGTGTCGCTAGACGAATACGCTGTGCCTCACCACCTGACAGACCTCCCGCACGACGCGCCAATGTCAAATAGCCTAAGCCAACATTATGCAAGAACGTTAAACGATCTTTGATTTCCTTAATGATCAAACGGGCAATCTTTTCTTCCATGATGGATAATTTTAAATGCGTAATAAAATCAAGCGCCTGATCAATGGACATGGCTGTAAATTCAGCAATATTAATGCCCCCAACCTGGACGGATAGCACCATCTCATTTAAACGTTTGCCATGACATGTTGGACAAACATGTTCACTCATGAATGAAGCATAATATTCCTTAGCCCATGATGATGTTGTCTCCTGATAACGTCTTTCAATGAGGGTCTTGACCCCTTCAATATACTTTGTCGTGCGTGAGACATTACCACTTGATGATGTGATTTCATAATGAATAGGTTCCTTGGAACCATAGAAGATAATATCTAATTCTTTCTTTGTGAAATCCTTAAGGGGCTTATTGAGATCAATATGGTAGTAATCTAATAGCTTAGTGAAAGTCTGCCATTCAATACGATCAGTACCAACAGCTGTCTTAAAGTAACGTAACCCACCTTCATTAATTGATAAATTCCAGTCAGGAATCAATAAATCATCATCAACCTCTTCCTTAATACCAAGTCCCTTACAATCAGGACAAGCACCTAATGGATTATTGAAAGAGAATAAACGTGGTTCAAGCTTAGGGACAGAAAAGCCACAAATAGGACATGCCTGATTGGCACTAAAGAGCTTTTCAACACCCTGTGTTAAGTTCTCAACAATACATTCCCCATCAGCTAACTTCAACGCTGTTTCAATAGAGTCAGTTAAGCGGGCATGATAGCCTTCTTTTTTGACAATACGGTCCACAACTACATCAATGGTATGTTTCTTATTCTTTTCAAGGACAATATCATCTTCCAACATGCGCATCTCTCCATCAACCTTAACACGCACAAAACCATCTTTGAGCATCTTCTCAAAGAGTTCTTTATGTGTCCCCTTCTGGTTCATTGCCATGCGGGCTAAGATTTGAAGCTTATCGCGATCATCATACTGATCAACAATATCAACCATCTGCTTAATCGTTTGTGCTTCAATCAGAATATTGTGATTTGGACAATAAGCATGACCTACACGGGCATAAAGCAAGCGCAAATAGTCATAGATTTCTGTGACTGTCCCAACTGTTGAACGAGGGTTATGGGACGTTGTTTTCTGGTCAATCGCAATTGCTGGTGATAAACCATCAATACTATCAACATCCGGCTTTTCCATGCCACCCATAAACTGTCTCGCATAGGCTGAAAGTGACTGGACATAACGACGCTGCCCTTCTGCATAGATGGTATCAAATGCCAGTGATGTCTTCCCACTTCCTGATAATCCTGTCAAAATGACAAGCTTGTCCTTAGGAATAGAGACATTGACATTCTTGAGGTTGTTTTCACGCGCCCCTTTTACAATAATATGATCATTTGCCATTTTTTAACCCCCTTAATATCTTTTCTTTACTATAACCTGCAAGCTGCATGTCATAGGCTTTTTCGAGCAATGTACGATATTGGCTTCGATCTTCAAATCTGGCATTAATAAGATCCTGCCCAGTTACAAGAGGTTCTTCTGCCTCTGTCCCACACTTTGCCATAATATCTTCCATCTTTTTATCGAATTCCATAATCGTATCATAGGTAATTGCCCCGCGCCCTAGCTTATCACAGCGTGAAAGCATCATTAAGTCACGGACGGGCACTTTCCCTTCAATTTCCTTTAAAAGACGTTTGTATGTAATAGGCCGAATATGATGTCTAGCCATATTCATTAAACGCATATGATAAGCAATCATTGTGCGTACATAGTTACGCATTTTCTTGCCTTGAATAAGATCAACTTCCTGATCAAACACCTTAGCACCCACAATATCATGATAAAGTGCATGCCCATCAGGTGTTGTCACCACTGGTTTACCAATATCATGCAATAAGGCTGACCACATAAAGGAGAGTGGATCACTGACATCCTTCTTCGTTAAGGCTGCTAAATCAAGCACTAACATCGTATGATTGAAAACATTGCCTTCAGGATGATAGTCAAGTCTTTGATTGGTATGGACAAGCGCTTCTAAGTAGGAAGGCAGGGCATGAATATCACGCAGAAAGATAAAGCCAGCAGAGGGATGAAGAGCCATGAGAATCTTATTGTATTCTTCAAAGACTCTCTCCCTGCTGATATCTTCCAGCATTCCTTCTTTAACCATTGCCTGACATTCATCAAATGTCTCCTGTGTGCAAGTCAGATCATAACGGGCAATAAAGCTGGCAGCTCTTAGAATGCGTAAGGGATCTTCTTTGAATTTCTCAGTATTGACAATGCGTAACTGTTTTCTCTGTAAATCACCAATTCCATCAAAGAAGTCATAGATGACACCTGTTTTATATTCATACATCAAAGCATTAATCGTAAAGTCACGACGACTTGCCGCCTTCTCTAAAGGCAGTTCAGGATCAATCTCAATACTAAAATCCTGATGCTTTGTGCCTGTTTTATGTTCTACTCTCGGCAGGGCAAATTCATAACCTGGAAGTTGATCAAGATGAATAATCGCAAAAGATGAGCCAAAGGTCATGACCTGACCAAAACGTGACAAGACTTCCACAAGATGGGCATAGGACATATGAAAGACCTCAATGTCATAATCTTTATTTGTGCGTTTCATCATATAATCACGCACAACCCCACCAACAAGATAAACACTGCCGCCCTCTTCTTCGATTGCATCAAAAATCTCCTGGGCAAGCTTGCTGCATTTGAGCTTACGCATCTCGCATCTCCTCAATCATATCGCGCAGTTCCATCGCTCTTTCAAAGTCAAGACGCTTGGCTGCATCTTTCATCTGTGCTTCAAGTTCACTAATAATTTCCTGCTTAGCCTTCTTGCCAGCTTTCTTGCCTTTCTTGACAAGCTTAGCAGCATGATCTTCAACTTCCTGACCATGAATCACTTCACGAATATCTTTCTTGATTGTTTTTGGTGTAATATTATGGGCTTTATTATAAGCTTCCTGGATACTGCGGCGACGCTGTGTCTCTTCAATGGCTTCACGCATACTATCCGTCATATTGTCAGCATACATAATAACCTTACCATGCGCATTACGGGCAGCACGACCAATCGTCTGGATCAGCGAACGACGGCTACGCAAGAAGCCTTCCTTATCCGCATCAAGAATACATACAAGAGAGACTTCCGGTAAATCCAAACCTTCTCTTAGCAAGTTGATACCAATCAGGACATCATAGCGACCTAAACGTAAATCACGTAAGATGACAGAACGTTCAATTGTTTTTGTATCACTATGCAAGTAGGCGACTTTCAAGCCAAATTCTTTGAGGTAATCCGTCAAATCTTCAGCCATGCGCTTTGTCAGTGTAGTAATAAGAACACGTTCATCTTTCTCTATACGTTCCTGTATCTCTGAAATAATATCATCAATTTGTCCTTCAATTGGACGTACTTCAATAACAGGATCAAGTAATCCTGTTGGTCTAATAATCTGTTCGACATAATGTCCATCTGTTGATTCAAGTTCATAATCACCAGGTGTCGCCGATACATAAACAGCCTGATTAATCAGTTTTTCAAACTCTTCAAAACGTAAAGGCCTATTATCCAAGGCACTCGGCAATCTAAAGCCATATTCCACCAATGTTTCCTTACGGCTACGGTCACCATTAAACATTCCTCTGATCTGTGGCAACATAACATGGCTTTCATCCACTATCAACAAATAATCCTTAGGGAAATAGTCAATCAGACAGAATGGACGTTCCCCTGGCTTTCGGCCATCAATATGACGCGAGTAGTTTTCAATACCGGGACAAACACCCACTTCTCTCAGCATTTCAACATCATGACGCGTACGCTGGTCAAGGCGTTCGTATTCAAGCGGCTTGCCTTCTTTTGTATAGTAGTCAAGACGGTCTTTCAGTTCTTCTTCAATCGTCTTGCAGGCATGCAGCATATTTTCTTTGTTTGTGACATATTCATCTGCAGGATAGATTGTATAAGCATTATAGGCAGCAATTGTCTTGCCTGTTAATGGATCTGCTTCAGTAATACGATCCACCTCATCGCCAAAAAGCTCAACGCGTACATAATAGCTTTCGGTATGACCTGGTACAATTTCAATGACATCACCACGGACTCTAAACGTCCCTTTTGTCTGATCCATGTCATTTCGCACATACTGACGGTCAACAAGGAAGTTCAAGAGTTCTCGACGGTCAATCTCCTGACCAACATGCAAGGCAAATATCATTTCTTTATAACGATCTGGATTACCTAACCCATAGATGGAAGCAACCGAACCCACAACAATCGTATCCTCACGATCTAGCAATGAGTTCATCGCACTGGCACGAAGCATTTCAAGTTCATAGTTCTGTTGGGCTTCTTTATCAATATAAGTATCACTTTTAGGAATATAGGCTTCCGGCTGATAGAAATCAAAGTTAGAAATAAAATATTCAACACGATTATGTGGGAAGAATTCTTTAAGTTCTTCATAGAGCTGGGCTGCTAGTGTTTTATTATGCGATAACACAAGGGTTGGCTTATTGACAGCGGCAATCACATTCGCAAAAGTGAAAGTCTTACCTGTTCCTGTCCCACCAAGTAATACCTGCGTCTTCTTTCCTTCTTTAATGCCTTCCACCAATTCCTTGATGGCCTCTGGCTGATCGCCCATTGGCTGGAATGGTGAAACCAATTCAAAATTACGTTTCATTCAAGCACCCCCTTTATAATCGTCCTAAGATATCATTAAGTACACGATCATTTTTTGTATCAGTAATATAATGCATATAATCTGAAAGTAAGTTTTCAAAGTCATTATAATCATATTCTCCATTAACAGTTAAATGATGCTCATTTTCATAACGTTTTAAGCTTTCACTTACTTGCATTGAGAAATAACCATCCGTTCTACCGGGCTGATAATTTAATGTTTCAAGCATGATTTCCATCATCTTAATATGTTCATCGACCTGATCCACCCTATAAACATCAGCGAAATACTTTGTCTGAAAATCACGATTATAGCTATCGATTTTAACATCCGGTGTAATCCCTTTTTTATTAATGACTTCCTTCTTTGAAGTCAGCCATTCACTATCCGTATATTTTAAGGTAGCTCCATTGGACAATTCATCTTCAACCTGAATAATACTCTTGCCATAAGTCTGAGTGCCTACCGTTTGAAAGCCATTAACTTCCTTTAATGTTGAAGCAATCAGTTCAGCTGAACTTGCCGTATTCTCATTGACAAGCACATACCCATGATCATAGCTATAGTAAGTATTGGTATTATCTTTTTGTGGCTTGGTAGAAGACTTGTCACGAAGATAGTAAAGTGTTTCCCCCTTCTTATTAAAGAGTGAAAGAATGTCTTTAGCCGTTCCAACATAGCCTCCCCCATTATCTCTTAAATCAATAATAAGTTCTGTGACATGTTTTTCTTTAAACGCATTTAAGATATTTGCGACTTTCTTGTCCGTATTACTGCCTATCGTATTAAGATGGATGTAGCCATAATTCTTACCATTATGATTAGCTAAATAAGCATAAAAATCTGTCTCAACGGCCTTACGTACAACCTTCTTGCTTACATATTGATTATTCTTTTTGATTTTAAGGGTTACACTTGTGCCACTTTTACCCAAGATCAATTCAGGAATCTTGTCATAAGCTTGTTTCGCAAGATCAACACCGTCCGCACTGACAATAATATTGCCCGCTTTTAATTCCGCATTATATGCCGGCGTATTTTCATAGACACGACTAACCATGATGCCTGAATGCACCTTTAAATATGTAATGCCTATGCCTTCATAATCACCATTAACGGATGTTGTAAAGGCCTTCGTTTCATCCTTTGTAAGATATTGTGAATGAATGTCCCCTAAGCCATCAACCATGCCTTTCAGTATTCTTGTATCTAATGATGTTTTATTATGTGTGGTATCATAGAATGCATTCTTTAAGATCTTATAGACTTCACTGACTCTACTTGCATTAGATTGAGGCGCAACCTTATTGATCAAGCCACTTAACCCATATCCTCCAGCCAATCCAAGTGCAAGAACGAGGCAAATTGTCGCGATATAAGCCTTAAAAGTGATTCTCTTTTTCTTTTGTTTATCCATAGTATTTCCTCGTTGTATCATTCTACCATAAAGTCTTATATTTGAATACGTTAAAGCATAGACAAGTTAAAAAGGACTTCTTTTAAAAGTAAGTCCTCCTATGATTATCATAAGATATATTCATTAAAACAAAAAGCCCACCTAAGTGGGCTTTTCTTGATTCAATATGAGAATTATAATTCAGCGAAATACTTAATAGTTCTAACCATGTTAGAAGTGAATGAGTTTTCGTTGTCATACCATGATACTGTCTGAACTTCAGTATCACCATTTGGTAATGGGTTAACCATAGTCTGAGTAGCATCGAATAATGAACCGTATCTCATACCTACGATATCAGAAGATACGATTGGATCTTCGTTGTAACCGAATGATTCAGTCTGAGCAGCCTTCATAGCAGCATTAACCTGTTCAACTGTTACAGCACCCTTAACTACAGAAGTTAAGATAGTTGTAGAACCAGTTGGAACTGGAACACGCTGTGCAGAACCGATTAATTTACCATTTAATTCTGGGATAACTAAACCGATTGCTTTTGCAGCACCTGTTGAGTTAGGAACGATATTAACTGCAGCTGCACGAGCTCTTCTTAAATCACCTTTTCTGTGTGGTCCATCAAGGATCATCTGGTCACCAGTGTAAGCATGAACTGTTAACATAATACCTGACTGGATTTCAGCTAAATCATTTAATGCTTTAGCCATTGGAGCTAAGCAGTTTGTAGTACATGAAGCAGCAGAGATGATCTGATCTTCAGCTGTTAATGTTTCATTATTTGTGTTGAATACGATTGTCTTTAAATCGTTTCCAGCTGGAGCTGAGATAACAACTTTCTTAGCACCTGCTCTTACGTGAGCCATAGCTTTTTCTTTTGAAGTATAGAAACCAGTACATTCAAGTACTACGTCTACTCCTAATTCACCCCATGGTAATTCTTCAGCGTTAGGTTTAGCGTAGATAGTGATTTCCTTACCATCAACTACGATTGAGCTTTCCTTAGCTTCTACAGTGTCAGCTAAAGCATATTTACCCTGTGATGAATCATACTTTAATAAATGAGCTAACATTTTAGGTGAAGTTAAGTCATTGATTGCTACTACTTCATAACCTTCTGCACCAAACATCTGTCTGAATGCTAAACGACCAATACGGCCAAAACCATTAATTGCAACTTTTACTGCCATTTTATGACATTCCTCCTTATTAAATCTACACATATTATATGTCACGCCATCTTTAAAATCAACTAATTCTCTTTGCTTCAAATTAATTTTAACGCTTTTAACACACTCTTTAGGCCTCCTGTCTTAACGCTTACAAAGAGCTATTTCAAAAAACATTGTATTGATGGTATAAATTGAAAATTGCGCTTACATGAGATGTAAACAATTTAAACAAATGAAAATGTTGTTTTCTTGATTTTTATATCACTTTTTTAACATTCTCACCTTAAAAAAGCTCTATCTCAGGCTTCATCATGCACAAACACCTTCTATACCTATCATCCTCCCTCTTGCCTTCAATTAAGGAAATAGTACAATAGGCATATGGAGGTATATTTATGTCATATGATTCATCAACAATAGAAGAGAAATACAAAAGATGCCAGCAAGCAGTCGAGCTTCTCAAAATACAGACAAACAATGACACCAAAGCCCTTTCCGAAGTCTTACGGGCATTAAGCGATTGTCAGAGCTTTGGGGCTGATGAGTGGAACGTAAGTCAGCTTAGACTAGCGATCATTGAAACGGATGCTGCTCTTGCTTATAACGAAGAAACTGGTGAATTCAATCCTAACGAGGAAGTCATTGCCTTATTTGATTAAAAAGTGCTGCATAGTCGCAACACTTTTTTAAATCTCAATATAACCCCTAAAGCCTCTTGAAGAATAATAAGAATCAGCCCCATTATGATAAAGAAAGACTGTACCATAACGTTTTTCCATAAACACTGCCCCACCCTTTTCACGAATAGAGTCAGGTGTTGCCACCCAGCTAGATGTCTTTAAATCAAAGTCTTCAAGGGATTGTAAGTATTGATAGTCTTGGATGCTTAAGAGTTTGATACCCATCCTGCTTGCTTCTTCTTGTACGCTTGATTTTGGTGGGTTCTTTTTACGTTTGACTCTTGCCTCTTCATCAAAGCAGAAAGAACGTCTGTCTTTTGGTGACTCCTTGCAACAATCAACATAAGCGATCTTGTCTTTAAAGACAACTACATCGGGCTCACCACCCGTGTGTTCCATATTCTCAATAACTTTGCGGATGTTGGCAGTAAGGCGCTTCTCAACATCGTCCCATGTAAGATCAGGATGACGATTCATATGTTTTTCAAATCTTTGTTTCAATAATTCCATACATACTCCTTTAAAAAAAGACATACCTTCAGGTATGTCTGCTACTTAGTTTTCATCATCGTCATATGAATCTTCATCGACTGAATCGTCAACTTCTTCTTCATCGACTTCTTCATCATCATTATAGATGTCATTCATATCAATATGGACTTCTTCAAACTTACGACGTAATCTTAAATCCCACATATTTTCACCAGTCGTAATCATACGTCCATCAAGAATCAAACCAGTATAGAATAGTGACTGGTTCTGATCTCTTTCTTCTTCATTATAGTCTTTTAATTCAGCTACTTTATTCCATAAATCAAAGAAGCTAACAGGTCCTGATAAGCTTTTCATATAATCAAAAGCGATATCAACCATTGATGACTGTTTATAATCCATTGTATCCTCCTACATCTGTTCAGGTGCTGTTACACCAATAAGATCTAATGCATTCTTAAGAGTAATTCTACTTGCTTCTACTAAAGCAAGACGTTCTGATGAGAGTTCTCTATTTTCTTCATCCAATACATGACAATCATTATAGAATGAATGGAATAATTGTGCAAGTTTCTGGATATAATTCGCAATTTTGTGTGGTGCTCTGTTCTTTGCTGCTTCAGCAACTTCATTAGGGAACTCATTGATATGTTTCAAGAGTTCGATTTCTTTTTCATTGCCTAGTAATTCAAAGTGTTCAGCCATTGCAAAGCCTTTTTCCTTAGCATTTCTTTCGACTGAGCACATTCTTGCATGGGCATATTGCGCATAGTAGACAGGGTTTTCATTGGATTGTGATTTCGCAAGACCAAGATCAAATTCAAATGGTGTATTAGCTGCTTTAGAGACAAAGAAATAACGTGTTGCGTCTACACCAATCTCTTCAATTAAGTCCTTAATTGTGACAGCGTTACCTGTACGTTTACTCATCTTCACAACTTCGCCATTCTCAACCATCTGCACTAACTGCATGATATCAATATTCAACTGGTCCTTGTTGTAACCTAAAGCCTGCATAGCCGCTTTCATACGGTTGATATAGCCATGATGATCAGCCCCAAATAAATCCACAAGATAATCAAAACCACGATCAAACTTGTTTTTATGGTAGGCAATATCAGGTGTAAAGTAAGTATAAGAACCATCATTCTTAATTAAGACACGATCCTTATCATCACCAAAGTCTGTTGATCTAAACCATAAAGCATCATCCTGCTTATAGAGATATCCACGTTTGTCTAATTCATCAATAACAGGCTGAATCATATTTTCACGATAAAGCGAAGTTTCGCTAAACCAGTAATCAAAGTGAACTCTGAATTCATTCAAAATATCTTTGATCTTTGCAAGTTCATGCTGTGTGCCAAGTTCTCTGAAGAAGTGAATCGCATCTTCTTCATTGATATGGAGGAACTTATCACCATGTTCCTCTTTAACCTTAGCAGCAATATCTTTGACATCCTGGCCATAATAACCATCAGCAGGCATTTCTCTTTCCACTCCAAAGAGTGCTAAATAACGTGTATAAAGTGATAAGGCTAAGTTTGTAATCTGTTTGCCGGCATCATTAATATAATATTCAGCAGTGACATCATAACCTGCCTTACGCATAACACGCACAATCGAATCACCAACAGCAGCACCCTTGGCATGACCTAAATGTAAGTCACCAGTGGGATTAGCTGATACGAATTCCACATCATATTTAATATGATTAGGTGCACCATCACCATAATGTTCCTTTTTTTCTAAGACATCTTTAATCACTGATGTCAATGCATCATTTTTCATAAAGAAGTTGATAAAGCCTGGGCCAGCAATTTCAACCTTTTCAACATTTGCGCTTTCCTTGTCAAATATCGCTAAAATACTATTGGCAATGTCTCTTGGATTCTTATGTAAAAGTCGTGTAAGCTGCATGGCAATATTTGTAGAATAATCACCATGTGATGTGTCTTTTGGAATCTCAATATTAATATCTTCTGTATTATATTCCTCTACGAGGTCTCCTTGTACTAAAGCATTTTTGATACTTTCTTTCAGGAGTGCTTCAATCTTGTTTGTAGCCATAACTCCTCCTCTAATTTCATACCATATTAAGATAACATAAAAATAGTGATAGTCAATATTTTTCCCATTCTACCTACCAAAAACAAGAGGATCATAAACGATCCTCTACGCTTCATCACTTAATTCTTGCCCTCTCAACATAATATAGACAGTCGAAACAACTTCCCCCTGAACAACAAGTTCATAGATTAAAGAAAGTTTATTTTCTGCACTTTCTAACTTAAGAACCCGGGTTGTCAGATGCATGACACCATATTGTGTAACATAGTCATTCTCTATTTCCTCAAAAGTACTTAAAAAGAGATTGCTTTGTCCATGTTTAAGGGACACATGATGGTCATTATAGCTGATTTCAAACTTTTCACCATTACTGACAAACTTCACGACATGATTACCCTGGTCATAATGATATGTACCTTTTTCTTCATAGCTGACAGACTCTTTAAAGCTGCCATGATTAATAACGGATTTATAAATATATTTCTTATTCATCTGTTTCCTTTCTCCAGTTCGAATTTCTCACAAAGAAAACTTTGCGGTCAATCTTAGGCTTTGAATGCAGGATGGCATTAACGATATGGGACGTATCAGAGAGGGTTGAAATAGTGCCATCTTCCATTAATATCTCAATTTCCCCCGTATGCTTACCGACGCCATAATGCTTATAAGGAACCTGAATGGCTTGATCATCAACGACATAATAATCAGGATCTAAACCTTTCTCAATCGTTTTCTTACGATATTCCTCAATCTCACTAGCATCATTAATGGATTCATATTTAAATAGATGACGGTTAATAAAACGCTGGCATAAATCACTTAAGATAGGATCAGCTTCATTCTGCATTTCACCAATATAATAATAAATCACATTCTCATCCAATGCCTCATATTCAGCCACACTCATTTCTTCGCCACTTATAAAAGGCAACAAGTATTGAATATGGGTTTGAAAATGATAGCCCTGTTCATGAAGCACAGTCAGTCTTTTCGCAATTAACTGAAAGACATGTTCATAGCTTCTCGCTGTTGGATGGAAATAGACCTGATAATACATATGATAACGGGCTAGGATATAGTCTTCGATAGCTTGTACACCACTATACTTAAAGACAATACGATCATCTTTAATACGTAATGTGCGCAAAATACGTGAGCGGTCAAATTCACCATAGGTTACCCCCGCAAAATAACTATCCCTCAACAAATAATCCATCCGATCCGCATCTAGCTGGGAGCTAACCATCTGGACAATCATTGGTTTAGAGGCTTTATGAGCAATGACATTGGCAACATCAAGCGGTAAATCCTCATGCACGCTTGATAGTACGCGATGAACTTCACTATCTTCAAGAATCATCCTTCTTGTCATTTCTTCATGATTGGTATGAAAGGCGCCTTCAAAGGTATGAGAAAAAGGACCATGACCAATATCATGCAAGAGTCCTGCACACATGACTGTCAGTTTATCATAATCATTTAAATGTTTATCTATTGCATCAAGTGCACACATTTTTCTTACTGTTTCATAAACGCCCAAGCTATGCGTGAAGCGTGAATGTTCAGCTGAAGGAAAGACCATATAGGTACCACCCAGTTGTTTGATACGTCTTAAGCGCTGCACTTCTGTTGTGGCAATAAGCTGCCAGATAGGCAAATATTCAAATGTTATATAGCCATGTATAGCATCTCTAATAACTCTTGATTCATGTAAGCGATATGGTTCAAGTGTGAATTCATTTTTATCCATACAATCACATCCTTTGTCTTATTTTACCATAAATACATAGAAAAACGATGCATTCATACATCTATTAGTATTAATAATAAGACAATTTTTTGTATAATAGAGGTTAGGAGGAAGTTTGTATTATGTATATTGATGAAATCAAAGAAGCTGCATCCTATATTCAGTCACGCTACCATGAGCCACTAGATCTTGCCATCGTTTTAGGTTCTGGCTTAGGACCTCTTGCCGATCAGATCAAGAATCCTGTTGTCATTGATTATAAGGATATCCCTCATTTCCCACAATCTACAATTAAAGGACATGAAGGAAAGCTTTATCTTGGAGAATTAAATGGAAAGCATATTGCGGTCATGAAAGGGCGTGTACATTACTATGAAGGGCACTCTTCGAAATCCATCACTCTCTGTATTCGAGTTTTCAGAGCCTTAAATATTAGAAAACTTATCCTGACAAATGCCTGTGGTGGTATTCGTGAAGACCTCATGCCAGGACAAATCACCTTAATTAGTGATCATATCAGTTTTCTTTGTCCATCTCCTTTGATCGGACCTAATCTTGATGAGTTTGGTCCACGTTTTAAGGATATGACGGATGTCTATACAAAGACGCTAAGAGAAAAAGCCTTACAAGTTGCCAAGGATGTTCATGTCGATGTCAAAGAAGGCATTTATGCCTATTTCACTGGTCCACAGTTTGAAACACCAGCTGAAATTCGTGCATTAAAAGTCATGGGCGCAGACATGGTAGGCATGTCGACTATTCCTGAAGCTATTGTGGCAAGACATAGTGGCATGGAAGTCTTAGGCATCTCCCTTATCACTAATCGAGCTGCCGGCCTTTCTTCCAACGCCTTAAGTCACCAGGAAGTTGAAGAAGAAGCTACCAAAGCACAAGATCGTCTTGTCTTATTTGTGAATCACGTCATTGCATCCATCTAGACCACATTCCGTGGTCTTTTTTAATACCCTGCCCATCACATATCCTGCGTTATCTTCATCAAGAATATCAAAGTCATGTTTCTGATAGAAGTTTATAGCCCCCTGGTTTGTCTTGCTGACACCAAGCATGACCCCATTCACTTCATCTTTCAAGTCATCCGCCATTGTTTCAATAAGCTGACTGCCAATTCCTAATCCTGTATATCCCGGCAAACAATCAATATGAAGATGGGCTGGATAGTCGTTTTGAAAGCGGGCATAGAGGTCATGTTCATGTCGCATTCTTAAAGAATATTCCTGACTGATAGCTTCTATCTTGGACATATAGGGCTGCATATGCTTTATAAACAAAGCATAATCCAGGGTATAGAGAACATAGCCGACAACAACACCATCTACTTCCGCTACTAAGGCTCTTTCTCTTTCAAGATAGGGCAGACAATACATATACAAAGTAAACTGACGGTGCTTTTCTTCCCTTCTTGCCCTTTCACTAGCCGTGGCAATACAGATGTTTTTGACATCTTCTAAGTCTACTTTTTGATATCTTCTAATGATGACATTTTGCTTCATTGATATGTCTCCTTAATGAATCATATAGTTCTTTCTGATTGTCCCACAATAACCATTCATTCCCGTAATCACAAAGCTAGCTTGTCCTCTCTGGTGTTGATGCATATAGCTTATATGATAATCAATGTCTTCTTCTAGCTGATAGCTGCCATCAGTGAGCTGTATATGTGGCTGGCCAATTCCATCTTCTAAATCAACATCCTGCTTATAGCTTAATGATAGTGTCGAGAGCGGTTTATTCTTTTGAAGATTGGTATTGATATTCTGTAAATGCTGACCACGAAGAGGATAGCGTACTTGT
The DNA here is from genome assembly GCF_000702165.1 of Sharpea azabuensis DSM 18934. Taxonomy (GTDB): domain Bacteria; phylum Bacillota_I; class Bacilli_A; order Erysipelotrichales; family Coprobacillaceae; genus Sharpea; species Sharpea azabuensis. The sequence continues at coordinate 3,808 of NZ_JNKU01000035.1, read as the reverse complement.
GTGGGCATGTTTAAAAAGATTGGGATTTCTAAATGACGTTTGATTGATAATGTATTGGTTTTAAGATAACCCTTTAAGATATGTTTGACCTCATCAACAGGGGCAAGAATATTAGTCATATAGCTATGTGTTCCTAAATGCCTTGAGTAAAGATCAAAGCGCTGTAAATAAAGGGAATCCTGTTTATTCTGGGTATAATGTGAAGCTAAGTAAGCTACGCCACCATCAATCGCTTTCTCACGATTATCCCAATTCATCTTGATGGCATAGGCAATACCATCCTGGTAACCTGTATTAGCACCAATATTAAAGATATTGTAATAGGTCTTCCCATTGACACTGACACCCTGGGCTCCTTTAGAAAGGGTTGGTGATGTCCCACCTGCTTCCTGAATCGCCCGTGATAAGATATTAGAAAGTGAGATATTGTATTTTTTGGCGACATCCACAAAGATTTCGGCATAGGACTTATGCGTACTCTCATCAATCCCCTTCATATTTGTATCACTTAATATTTCTTTGGCAACACGAAGATCTTCTTGAGGATTATAGGACAGCTTTTCAAACATTAAAGCCTGACCTCCATTTAAATGAAGACGGGGATCAAGATAATAACGTACAGTATCAACACTTGCATAGTGCCAGTTCTTTCCTTCAACAACATTCTGTGAGCGTACTAATTCAGGATGACTGGCTGGAATTAAGGCTTTGTTAGTGTAGGATAAAGCAGCCTGGTTGAAGTCCAGCTGTGTTTTTATTAGGCTATAGGTCCATGATGGATAGAGGGCATGAAGATAGCGTATAGGCTGACGATAACTATCCGGAAATGCGGCTAAGCTTGTTTCAAAGGACGCATCAAACTGATAGCGTAAGACATCACTGGCATAGACATAGCCATGAGATATAATACCATCCATATCATAGCGTACACCAAGATAATTGCGATTGAGTGAACGTACTTCCTTTTCAACTATTAAAGGAGTGCCTCGCTCTAGCCTATAGAGGGCTTGATGTCCAAGGTCATTAAATAAACTCACACTCCCCTCTTTGGTCAAAACAATATAATGATTAACCGATGTTTCTTTCTTTCTTAAGACAAGATAGGCGCTCGAAGCAATGATGGCGGCAAGAAAGGCAAGAAGAAATCTCTTTCTGACTTGTCTTCTTTTTTTACTGACTCTCTTTCTTCTCTTAGCCATGAATGATCTTCACCACCTGACTTTTTACCCAGCCAACAGCACCTTTAAAGCTTACATAGCTATACTTGCCATATTGTCCAATAACCTTGACTTCACTGCCTTTTGTAAGGGCGAGAAAACGGTCTGTATAGTCATCAAGACAATAGAGCTTAGAAGAACGGGTATAGAGGAATTCATTCTTGATCATCATCTCAATACCACTCTTGACATGGCGACACTTAGAAAACTCCGGTCCCTTTTCAATCATGATAACTTCATAATCAGGAAAACAGATTTTATGATAATCATTTCTGCCTTCATGCATATCTTCTTGAATAATGCCTACAGGTAAGGGTTGATAGGATTCTGTCGCATAACTGATATGACCTTGATGACTTTCAATCATTAAGGCATTAAGCTGGGCAATGGGCTTCACACCAATCCCACCATCAATGCAGATAATCCGTTTCTTCCAGTCAAAAAGAATATCATTATTAATATTTCTTGCATCATAATTACTTGTAGGAATATGACCTACAATGACCGTTTCATTATAAGGATGACCAATATCATCAAAGTGCTGCATTTCTAAATAGCCATGCAATGTCCCTTGTTTATAGCTAGGTTTGTTTTCTAAACCGGCATGGACAAAGAGAAAATCGTTGAATTTCAATGTTGTAGGGAGATGCATCATGAACTGGAGATGAGGATGGAGAAAACGCTCCATTTCCTGCTGCATGGCAAGATTACTGCAATGCCCATCCCGGTAATGTCCTTCATTATAAAGCTGGCGGACAATCCCATTGGCAGAGACACGCTGTAAGTAGTGAGGGATTTCATTCGCAAGTTCCGGTATTGTCATCATGGCACATAATGCCCACTCACAATTTCCCGTCAGAATATAACATTTGGGATAGCGTGAGAGCTGTTCAATGAATTTGATGGTTTCAAGAACTTCATCCCCTTTTTCTATATAATCACCAATAATGACTAAGTAATCAAGATCAGGATCATACTTCACCTTTCTTAAAAGCGCCTTGAGATACTGCAAGTGACCATGAATATCAGAAATCGCAATCAAGCGATAATCTCCCTTTACTTTCTTTGTGATATGACGTGGTGCCAACATCAGACATCCCTCCTTTTAAAGCATTATAGCCTATAATTTCCAAAAGAAAAACCAGGTTACTCCTGGTTCTTACTTGCATAATATTTTCTGACAAGCATCTGTGTCTTCGTGATATGTTCACGAATAGAATGCTTAGCGCCATCAATATCACCATCCATAATCTCTTCATAAATCTTACGATGTTCTTCTAGTGCTGAATCAAGGCGTTTGAGATTGGTCAAAGAATGTCTTGTCGTCACAGAGACATAGTAATGAATATCTTTGAGTAATTGTTCAAAGTATGTTGATTGTGTGGCACGGTAGATGGTTTCATGATAGAGAATGTTGAGATCATTGACTTTATCTTTATCATGTTTGTTTGTATAGAATTCCATGAGTTCAAAGACTTCCTTGATCTTTGCGAGATGAATATCATCCATACGTTCAATGGCCATGCCAATGGCGAGTGACTCAAGCTCTTTTCTTATTTCAAACATGTCATCAATATCACGTGGTGAAAAACCTTTCACAAAGACACCCTTATTAGGAATACTTTCGACAAGTCCTTCTAATTCCAATTGTTTGAGTGCTTCACGAATAGGTGTACGAGAGATATTTAATTCTCTGACAAGTGCTAATTCATTGAGCTTTTGGCCCTTATCATATTCTTCATTCAAGATACGATCTCTTAATAATACAAATATCTGGCTCCCCAACGAACCATTCTTAGCTGGTTCAAATAAACTATGTGATGGCATAAGAATCAACCCCTTTATTGTATACAATTATATTGGAAAACGAAATGAATGCAAACATTTCATGTTAATATTTAAAATTTCTCTCATGCCAAATAGAATTTCTCAAAAAAAGCCGATCCTAAGATCAGCTTCTCTTTTAAACCAAACACAATAAAACAGTTTATTCATAAAAAATAAGTCAATACAGATCTTTGACAATAGAGATTTCTTAGTCTCTATTGTCTATTTTTCTTATACCAGATGATTTTTACAAGGAAAGCACCTAGAAATACAGTGAGATATGGAATCAACAAAAAGATGCCATAGAGTACTGCAAATAGAGAATCACCCATATAGGGATAAAGTGTAGCAATAAGATAACCGCCTCTTACTAGTCCATAAATAGCACATATTATAATGAAATAGTTCACATATTTGGGAAACTTTATACATAAAATATATGTCAGTAAACATGCAATGATGATCCATGGGATTTGTTTGATGAAAAGATCAAGCATATTACCGGCAATCCATGATGCTATAAATTGAGTCATAATAATACCTTCCCTTCTATTCAGTTATATTTAAGTACAAGTAACCATAAGAACCACACCCATCCTCTAATCAATAGTACTATCAATCCCCTATTGTGTGAACTACCACCCACCTAAAGGTAGGTGGCTTCTAAGAACCTGACGGTTCTATTTAAGAAGTTTGATATTTAAGTTTCCACCTGACAAGTCAGGCAATCCTTATTCTTACAGGCGTGTCCACTTCGCCTCTAC
>NZ_JNKU01000034.1 GCF_000702165.1 Sharpea azabuensis DSM 18934 | reverse complement strand
ATACATACTTCATGGCCATCACCTTGAATCAGGGAGCTACTCCGCTCCTGCACAGCGACAGAGGATTTCAATACACACGCAAGATATTTTCCAGGATGCTTGAGAATGACGGACTGACACAATCCATGTCACGGGTTGGCCACTGTATCGATAACGGGCCAGTAGAATCCTTTCAGGGGTTCATCAAGGATATGGCCAGGGTTCTGTTTGGCAAGGCACATACGTATGAGGAAGCTGCAGAGATCATTTACCGGACATATGAATACTATATCTACAGATATCCACAGAAACGTTTTCATGGGAAGACTGCAAATCAGGTAAGACAGGAAGCTCTGACTGCGGTTACACCGGAACAGTATCCGATTGCACCAAGCAGAAGAATAGAACGATTCTGGGAAGGGATTGAGAAGAGCAAAGCAAAACACCAGGCGCAAGCACAACAATAAAAAAACAAGGCCAAATCTAATTGACCTTGCTTGGTAGTTGTTTTGGATATTTTCACTGTCTACTTGACAGGGGTCATATCACAACCATATCTTTTTAGCTAGAATACTTTTTCTTCAAGAGCTTTAGAACGATATTGCATATTTGCCACCTTATAAACTGTGACAAAAGCATCTTCATCAACCTCATGGATAAAATTCATCAGTTTTCTAAACTCTGCCTTGTCAGTAATACAGACAATCTCATCATGCACATCACCATGATAAGCACCAATACATTTATAGATTGAAGCTCCGGAATGTAATTCATGAAGAATGAAGTGACGAATTTCTTCTATTTTAGGTGATACAATACATACTCTTTTCTTCATCTTCTGATCAAAGATAAAATGATCGAGGACAATACCATTGAGATAAGATCCAAGTAATGAAAGAATGACAGTTTTTGAATCATATGCCAGTAAACTAGAAAAAGAAATCAGAAGACCAGCAATGGATACAGCTTTACCTAATTCAATATGAAAATAAACATTCATGATCTTCGCAATAATATCAATACCACCCGATGAAGCATTCATATTAAAGAGCATGGCTAGCCCGATACTCACTACAAAAATATAGCAAACCACATCCAACAAGGCATCATGGGTAAAGGATGTAAAATGTGGAAAAAGTATTTCAAACATCCCTATAAAGAGAGGAAGAAGAATGGATGTATAAACAGTCTTATAGCCAAACTCTTTACCAACAGTGAAAAAGCCAATTATTAATAAGGTAATATTAAGAATCATTGTAATGGCTGATATAGGTAAATGGACAAATTGTCTGATGACAATGGCAAGACCAGAAACGGATGAAACAGCGGCATGACTAGGAACTAAGAAAAAGAATACAGCTGCACTGATGATCAGTGTGGCAAGCGAAAGTAGTATAAGTTCTTTGAATAATTGTTTGTATTTCATAAATTTCCCCTTTTTTAATGCATGATAGATTATTTTTGATGATTCTACAATAATATATTGTATTTAAAGTAGAAGGAAGTCATTTGTGTTAAAATAGTAGTCATCGGAGGTTTTGATATGAAATATGATTTTACGACGATTATGGATCGTCACAATAAAGATGCTTTAGCTGTTGACGGTCTAGGCTTAAATCCTGGCTTTACACCGGATCGACCAAAAGATGGTTTTGATGTCATTCCAATGTGGGTGGCCGATATGAACTTCCCAACTGTTCCAACTATTACAGAAGCCATCATTGAACGTGCTAAACATCCAGCTTTTGGTTACTTCAGACCGACAAAAGAATATTATCAGTCCATTATTAACTGGCATAAAAATCGTAATGGTGTAACGGATTTAAAGGCAGAATATATTGGCTATGAAAATGGTGTGCTAGGTGGTGTTGTTACAGCTGCCAATATTCTCTGTTCTAAAGGTGATAATATTCTTGTCAACGCACCTACCTATATTGGTTTTACGAATGCCCTTGCCAAAAAGAATGGTTACAATCTTGTGGCTTCAAAACTGATCAAAGATGAAAATAATACCTGGCGTATGGATTATGAAGATATGGAAAGAAAGATTGTGGAAAATCATATTCATACAGCTATTATCTGTTCACCTTATAATCCAGCAGGACGTGTATGGGAACGTGAGGAACTAGAAAAAGTCATCGCTATCTATGAAAAGCATAATGTCTATATTATTTCTGATGAGATTTGGTCAGATCTTATTTTAGAAGGCCATAAACATATTCCAACGCAACAAGTCAATGATTATGCGAAATATCATACAATTGCTTTCTATGCTCCAAGTAAAACATTTAATCTAGCAGGACTTGTTGGCTCATATCATATTGTCTATGATACCTGGTTGAGAGAACGATTGCTGAGAGAAAGTGCAACAAGCTGTTATAATGATATGAATGTACTCAGTATGCATGCTTTGATCGGTGCTTATAAGCAGGAAGGCTATGAATGGCTTGATGAATTAAGACAGGTTCTAACTGCCAATGTGCAATATGCCTATCAACATATTAAAGATCATTATGAAGGTATTGATGTCTCTATGCCTGAAGGGACTTATATGTTGTTTTTAAATTGTCAGGAATATCTAGAAAAGCATCATATGACATTAGAAGAACTTGAGAAAAAAGGCTGGGATGTTGGGGTAGCTTGGCAGGATGGCAAGATGTTTGGTGATCCTTATGGCATTAGAATGAATCTTGCTTTACCACTAAGCCGCATTCAAGAGGCATTTAAACGCCTTGATACCTATGTATTTTGTGAATAAATAAAAATAGCTTCGGGAGCTTCCGAAGCTATTTCTTTTGCCTTTTAATACAAGATTCTCTTTCTAGTAATGTACAAGGAAGAGTTGTGCGTCTTGGGAAAGTGATATTGTTAATAATCATATAATGAATTAAGTTTGCACCTGTTTCTCCCATCTCTAGTGAAGGCGCATGAACTGTAGTTAATGGTGGGTTGGTATAGGATGCATCATCGATATCATCAAAGCCAACAACCGAAATATCTTCAGGTACACGAATATTGTTTTCTTTAAGTGCACGCATAGCCCCAATCGCAATTGGATCACTTGCACAGAAAATTGCATCCGGCAGTTTATTATCATGAATCATATCAATCATCATTGAATAACCGGCTTCACGACTATATTCTCCCTGTTTTATGTAATCAGCACATTCTAAACCACGTAACTTACAAAAATGCTTAAAATAATCAAGACGCTGATCAGGATAGATAGACCCATCACCTAATTTTTCAATACCACCTAAGAAACCAACTTTTTTATTGTTGAGAACATATAGGTAATTCACAACCTCTTTAATGGCATGGAAAAAATCTAGATTAATTGTATTATAAGCAATTAAATCAATATTCATATCAATAAAGACGATTTTAGGATTTATTATATGCAATGCCTCCATCTCTTCATATGAGAATTTACCAATACATATAATTCCATCAACACGATTAAGTTTTGTAAGATAATCCCCATCAGTCTTAAAAATACGAATCATATTAATATCATTTGCAGTACAATATCTTTCAACACCAGTTCTAATCATTAAATAAAAAGGATCATTCGATTCCTGTTCTAGAGAATACCATTGAACAATACCAACTGTAATATCAGCTTTTTTTGCTTTTTTTCTTTTAACATAACCAAGCTCTTTCACAGCTGTATAGATTTTGTTTTTTGTTTCATCGGGCAAGATAAGAGCTGGATCATTATTAAGTAATCTTGATACTGTGGCAGTTGATACACCTGCCTTATTTGCGACATCTTTTAAAGTTGCCATAAGCCACCTCACTACTTGTATTATACAAGATTTTAGAGAAATGAAAAGATAATATTTAGTAAAATTATACTATAAATAGTTCATTTAAATTTACTAAATATATTGACGTTAATTTAGTAAATTATTATACTTGTGTTTGTGGGAGGTTTTTACTGAAATGAACAAATATATAAATCAATTAATCAAATATGCCCTTGAAAATCATTTAATCGATGAAAATGAAGTAAATTATTCAGTAAATTTACTATTAGATATCTTTCATTTAACTGAATTTCAAGAGGAAGAAGTTGCATCTGATAGTCTTTATAATATCTTAGATCACATGTTGGCGTATGCGATTAACCAAAATATCATCGAAGATGGTATTACACAAAAAGATCTCTTTGATACAAGAATTATGAATGCCCTGATGCCTCGCCCGGCAACAGTCCAACAGACATTCAATATGCTTTATAAACAAAATCCAGTCGATGCTACAAACTATTTCTATGATTTAGCCATTAAATCTAACTATATTCGTAAAAATAGGGTCGATCGTAATATTAAATTCACACGCAAGAATCAATATGGACATATAGACATTACCATTAATCTATCAAAGCCAGAAAAAGATCCTAAAGCGATAGCAGCAGCTAAGCTGATCAAGAAGTCTAGCTATCCACAATGTCTTCTTTGTAAGGAGAATGTAGGTTTTGCAGGGACATTAAACCATCCTGCTCGTCAGACACTACGACTCATTGAGCTTAATCTAAGTGGTGATACATATTATATGCAGTATTCACCATATGTGTACTACAATGAACACTGTATCATCCTCAATAAAGATCATGTCCCAATGAAGATTGACCATCATACTTTCTCCCATCTCTTAGACTTCATTACGATTTTCCCTCATTATATGCTTGGCTCAAATGCTGACTTGCCAATTGTTGGTGGATCAATTTTGACCCATGATCATTATCAGGGAGGTCGTTACCACTTCCCAATGGAAGATGCAAAGGTTATTAAGAGTTATACACTGGATGGTGTACAGGTTGATTTGATGTATTGGCCATTATCGACATTACGCCTTACTTCAGCATCAAAAGACAAGATAGTAAAACTTGCCGATAAGATTCTTCTTGAATGGCGAAATTACAGTGATGAAGAAGTTGGCATTCTCGCAAAAACTGATGCACCGCACAACACGATTACACCAATCGCAAGAAGACAGGGTAAACTCTATCAACTAGATTTAGTTCTACGTAATAATCGTACAACAGATGAATACCCTTTAGGTATCTTCCATCCTCATCAGGAACATCATCATATCAAGAAAGAGAATATTGGCTTAATTGAAGTTATGGGTCTTGCGATATTACCAGCACGATTGAAAAAAGAATTAAATGAAATAAAGAGCTGTCTACTCAAACAACATCAGTTTGATGAATTTGAGGATTTAGAAAAACATCGTACTTGGTATAATTATCTTCAGACACTTAATGTTGATGAAAGTAATATTGATGATGTTATTGAAAATGAGGTTGCAAAGAAATTTACTGCTGTCTTAGAGGATGCTGGTGTATTTAAGATGGATGAAAATGGTATCGAGCACTTTATGCGCTTTGTCGAAAGTTTGGAGGAAACATATGATTGAAGTCGTAAAAAGTTATCAGGACGGTAAGAAAATCTTTCGCTTAAAAAATGAAAAAATCAGTGTGGATGTAAGTAATTTTGGTGGGACTATTTTAAGTATTATTGTAAAAGATAAAGAAGGAAAGCAACAAGATGTTGTCCTAGGATATGACCATTTAGAGGATTATGCCCATTATGATGGCTATCTTGGTGCATTAGTTGGTCGTGTTGCCAATCGTATTGCAAAAGGAACATTTACACTCAATGACAAGACATACCAGCTTGCCATCAACAATGGACCTAATTGCCTGCATGGAGGAGTCAAAGGCTTTTCATATCGTGTCTTTGATGATGAAATCAAGAATGACCAGCTCATCCTGCATTATTTCTCACCAGATGGAGAAGAACATTTCCCGGGAAATCTTGATCTTTATGCCACATATACACTGGATGAAGATGCACTTGTCATTAACTACCATGCTACAAGTGACCAGGATACTCTCATCAATATAACTAACCATTCTTACTTCAACCTTAATGGTTGTCCATCATCTATTGATAATCACACCTTACAAGTACAAGCTCAGTATTTCGCATGCAGTGATGAAGACGGTCTTGTCACAGGGGCATTAAGAGATGTTGATCATACACCTTTTGACTTTAGAGAAGAGAAAACCATTGGTTCACAGATTCATCGAGATGATGAACAGCTTACAATTGGTCATGGCTATGACCATCCATTCATTTTCGATACCGAAACAAATCAAGTCAAACTCTATTCACCATTAACAGGTATTGAACTCACAGTCTCAACAACATTACCACAGGCACAACTCTATAGTGCTAACTATCTTGATGGACGCTTAGGCAAAAATGGCAAACCAATGAATGCCCGTGATGCTTTAGCTATCGAAACACAATATATGCCTGATAGTATTCATAAAGAAAGAAATTCAAAAACAATATTAAGAAAGGGAGAAGTCTATGATGAAACAACATCATATCGCTTCAAAGTAAGATCATGAAAGCAACAGAAATAAAAAACTATATCCTTAACCATCAACTTGATGAAGAATTAAAAGAACTCTATGTTGATGAACATCTCTTAGAAAAACAATCTCAACGCTATATCCAAGCACTGGACAAGTTCATTGAACTTTATGGAGATCAAGACGTTCATATCTTTACAACATCCGGAAGAAGTGAAGTGGGTGGTAACCACACAGATCACCAGCATGGTCGTGTTCTTGCCGCAGCACTTAATTTAGATATGATTGGTATTGCCGCTAAAAATGAAGATACAATTAAGATTCTCTCTGATGACTATGATATTAAAGCAATTAACATCAATGATTTAGGAAAGAAAGATGATGAAGCAGGTACTTCTGAAGCACTTATTAGAGGGGTGAGTGCTAAATTGAAAGAACTAGGTTATCAGGTAGGTGGCTTCAGTGCTTATTTGACTTCTGATGTTTTACAAGGTTCTGGTATGAGCTCATCAGCTGCTTTTGAAGATATGATTGGGGTTATTCTAGATGGCCTTTATAATGATATGAAGGTTGACATGGTCACAATTGCGAAGGTTGGCCAGTATGCCGAAAATGTTTACTTTGAAAAGCCATGTGGCTTGATGGACCAGTGTGCATGTGCAGTAGGTGGCCTTATTGCGATTGACTTCAAAGATCCAGCACAGCCTGTTGTCACACCAGTTGATGTGGACTTTGCCTCATTCCGTCATTCATTATGTATCGTTGATGCCAAAGGCTCACATGCCCAGCTTACTCATGAATATGCAGCTATTCCTGAAGAAATGCATGCCGTCGCACAGTATTTTGGCAAGGAATACTTACGTGATGTAGATTTCAATGACTTTATTAGTCATTTAGCGGATGTAAGAGAAGCACTTGATAATGATCGTGCTGTTCTTCGTGCATATCATTTCTTTAAAGAAAATGAACGTGTTCCAAAGCTTGTCAATGCCTTAAACAACAACGACTTTGATAGCTTTAAGAAGTATATTAAAGAGTCAGGTGATTCTTCTTATAAAGCCTTACAGAATGTCTTTGCGGCAAGTGATCCAATTCATCAGTCTGTTGCCTTAGCTCTAGTACATTCAGAAGCCATTTTAGGTGATAAAGGTGTATGTAGAGTTCATGGAGGAGGCTTTGCCGGTACAATGCAGGCATTTGTGGAAGATGACTTTGTTTCAACATATAAACATGAGATTGAAAAGCTCTTTGGTGAAGGAAGCTGTCATGTATTAAAAGTAAGAAAATATGGTGGAAAACAAGTATTATAAGATTAGTGGTGCTATGTGTAGACATAGCACCATTTTTTAAAAATGATTTTCAAATTCTGCAAGTGAGTTGTTGAAATGAAAATGATTACATAAAATAGCATTGTATGAAGGAGGAGATATTCATGAGTTTTCCTAAAGGATTTTTATGGGGCGGTGCAGTAGCTGCCAACCAATGTGAAGGGGCGTACTTAGAAGATGGTAAAGGCTTAAGTGCTGCTGACATGCTTCTTGGTGGTGATGTTCATACACCACGTACTTTCTTTCCATCGATTATTGAAAATAAGTTCTATCCATCCCATCAAGCAATTGATTTCTATCATCATTACAAGGAAGATATTGCCTTATTTGCAGAAATGGGCTTCAAGACATTCAGAACATCTATTAACTGGTCACGTATTTTCCCAAATGGTGATGACCAAGAACCTAATGAAGCAGGTTTAAAATTTTATGAAGATATGTTCACAGAATGTAAGAAGCATGACATTGAGCCATTAGTCACATTATGTCATTATGAGATTCCTTGGAATATCGTTAAGAATTATGAAGGCTTCTATTCTAAAAAGACTATTGATCTTTATGTTCGCTACGCTACAACGGTTATGAAGAGATATAAAGATTTAGTGAAGTACTGGTTGACATTTAATGAAATCAATGGAGCTAGCCAGCCATTTGGTGGCTATATGGGTGTCGGTTTAGTTGCGAAAGAAGATTTGGAAACAACAGAACCCATCCCAACATCCAAATTAAAAGATCAGCCACAAAAAAGATATGAAGCCTTACACAATCAATTCCTGGCCAGTGCCAAGGTTGTCATTGAAGGACATAAGATTAATCCTGATTTTAAGATAGGCTGTATGCTTATTAATATTCCTTGGTATCCTTTGACACCTAATCCTAAAGATGAATTGGCAACACAGGAAATGGATACAATCTTTAATGATTTTTGTGGTGATGTACAGGTATTAGGTCATTATAATCCTATTGGTTTAAAAGCCTTAGAAAGACAAGGTATTGATACATCATATATTACTGAAGAAGACAAAGCTTTACTTAAAGAAGGTACTGTTGATATGTATACATTCTCATATTATATGAGTAACTGTATTACTGTTGAAGAAGGCAGTGAAACAACAGAAGGTAACTTTATTGGCGGTGTCAAGAATCCATATCTAAAGGCTTCAGACTGGGGCTGGCAGATTGATCCACAAGGCTTAAGATACAATCTTAAGAGAGTTGCTTCAAGATATCCTGGTGTCCCTATCATGGTCGTAGAGAATGGCTTAGGAGCTGTGGACAAGGTAGAAGAAGATGGCTCTATTCATGATAACTATCGTATTGATTACCTACGTTCACATATCGAAGAGATGGGCAAAGCTATTGATGAGGGTGTTCCACTAATTGGTTATACAACATGGGGTTGTATCGATGTTGTTTCTGCTAGTACAGGGGAATTCCATAAACGTTATGGCTTTATCTATGTCAATCGTCATGACGATGGCACAGGAGACTTCGCAAGAAGTAGAAAAGATTCTTTCTATTGGTATAAGAAAGTCATTGCATCCAACGGTGAGGATTTAGCTTAATAAAAAGAACACATCCTAAATTATTGGGATGTGTTTTTATATCAATATAAAACTTCCAGATTGTCAAAAAGCTCATTCCATATTCGTTCATTAGTCATGTGTGAATATTCTGCCAAGGATAGATAAGACATCATTGAAGTATTGACAGAGCAATTCATTAAGTTCTTCCGGTGTTTCTTGCATTCCTCTTTCTATCCATTCTTCAATCCATCCACTTACACCATCTGCAAAGAATACTTTTTGATAGGCATCTAAATTAGAGAGTTCTTTTGTCACACCTATCTTTTTGCGTAGAGATTGACGCAAGACGGTGTCTCTTCCAGTTTTATGAAGAACTTCATAAAAATCCTGATGTTTTTTCATGTGGGCAAACAAGCTGGTAAATACATCCCAGGGTTTTGCGGTTGGATTGGCTTCTAGTTCCTTTGCCCATTGTTGGATCAGAAACTGCGCATGGCTTTCAAGTATCTCTTCTTTATTATGGAAATGGCGATAAAAGGAAGCACGACCGACACCTGCTTTTTCACATAAAGAGCGTATAGATATTTCATCAAGAGAAGTGACGTTCAATAATTCAATCAGAGTCTTTGCAAGCTGTTGCTCAACATAATATTCCTTATTTGTTTTATTTTCCATGAGTCATTTCTTTCCTTTCTGTCTCATTAATAGCGAGACACTTGTCTCATAATTAGTGTTATGATAAAGTTTCCAAGAAAGAAAGGCAAGGTATTTATGAAAAAGCATCGTTTTTTAAAATTAATAGGTATTGTTTTATTGACTATTGTTGTTGTGGCAGGAGCATTGACAACTGTCATAGCCATTCATCCACAGTTTGCGATAGGTGTGATTCAGAAGATGATGTATAAGAAAGCTCCTGTGAATACATACTCACCTTTACATAATCCTACAAAGGGAATGACAGAATCAGGCTTATACAAGATTACTGAACGTAAGTATGGAACCAAATACCCTAATAGTTATCTGGATATCATATATCCTTCAAAGAATGTCGAAGAGAAGCATCCAACGTTATTTTATTTTCACGGCGGTGGTTTCTTTGGAGGTAGTAAGAATATGGGAGATCCAATGGCGGCAACTGAGGCGACAGCATTGTTGGATGACTTGTGTGCAGCTGGATTTACTATTGTCAATGTTGATTATGCACTTGTGCCTGATTATCATTTTCCTGTTCCTCTCATTCAGGCTAATCAGGCATTTGCATGGGCAAAAAAACATGCGGATGAATTTCATCTAGATATGGAAAATGTCATTGTTATGGGATCTTCTGCTGGGGCAATTATGGCTTCTCAAATAGGAAGTGTCATTACAAATAAAGATTATGCAAATCTTATTGGTGTAACACCATCTTTATCTCCTAAACAGCTAAAGGGAGTCGTGATAGATGATGCACCACTTGACTATGATCGTTTTCCTTTTGCATGTAAGCTGCTGGTTGGGAATTATATCAATGGTACAACTTTCTTGTCGAAAGAAGAGAAATCCCACTATAACAATATCCTTCATGTGACAGGTGCTTATCCACCATCATTCTTACTTGGAAGTGAATATAGAACGGATATGAATGAAATGCACAATGCACTTAATAAAGTAGGCGTAATAAATGAAATAGCTGATCCCCTTAAAGAAGAAGGAAAGAAGATGCCACATTGCTTCGTCGCTGCAGAGAGGGAGGATTCTACGGCTAAAAAGGCCTTCCTGAGATTAATTGATTTTCTGAAACATACAGCTCTTAATTAATATATGAAATATAAAGATTTGCCAATATACTGGAGAATAACCATATATTATGATATCTATTTTATCACTTTATATAGGTCTAGTTTTCTAGACCTTTTTGAATTCCTGAAAAGATGAAAGTGTTGGAGGAGACAAGAGTGCAATTGATAAGTATAATGGATATATGATTAAAGAAATAGAATATAATCAAGAGGTTCATGATTTAGTATTGGAGGTCTTTGAGGCATGTATTGCCAAGGATTATTCCATGGCAGGACAGGCATATTTTAAGACTGTATTAGAGGAATATGATTATTTGAACAGTCATCATGTATTTTATGGCTTATTTGAGAAAGATAAGCTTGTAGGTGTGATTGGATATCAGGATGATGTCATAACATTCTTTTATGTCCGTAAAGACTTTCAGAAAAAAGGCTATGGCAGGCAGTTAATCGCATATGTCTTAAAGAAGATGAAAGGTGAATATGTCTATGTTGATGCATCTCCCTATGCCTTAGCTATTTATGAACATCTTGGCTTTAAGAAAATGGAGGAAATGAAGACTGTTGATGGGATTAAGACAATATCAATGGTCTATGGAGGAGAAAGATGAATACGTTTATTTGTTATGATAGATGCAGTACATGCAAGAAGGCAGAAAAGTGGCTTATCGCCCATGATATTGCTTATACAAAAAGACCAATTAAAGAAGACAATCCCACAGTTGAAGAACTGAAGGACTTTAAAGAAAGAAGTGGCTTGCCACTTAAGCGTTTCTTCAATACTTCAGGAGCGCTCTATCGTTCACAAAATATCAAAGATAAGCTCAAGAATATGAGTGAAGAAGAACAATTTGCCCTCTTGGCAAGTGATGGTATGATGGTCAAAAGACCTATATTCGTGACTGATCAAGGCGTGCTTGTTGGCTTTAAAGAAGCTGAATGGGAAGAAATGCTTGGTTAGCTTTCAAAAACTGAAAGAAGCTTTGGAAATTCCTGAAATGTCTGACAATAATGTTAGATATTGAAGAAGCTTACTTAGAAGATGGAAAAGGCTTAAATGTGCCTGACATGCTTTTAGGAGCTATTGATGAAGATGGTGTACCACTTATCGGTTATACAACTTGGGGACCAATTGATTTAGTATCAGCAGGCACAGGTGAATATCGTAACCGTTATGACTTTATCCACGTTGATCGTCATGATGATGGTACGGGTGATTTCTCAAGAAAAACAAAAGATTCTTATTATTGGTATAAGAAGGTTATTGCTTCTAACGGTGAAAATTTAGGTTAAAAAGGCAGGAAGAAATTCCTGCTTTTTCTATGAGGGGATATGTATTGAAGTGGATGGATTTGTATAATAAGATAATGCATAGATAGAAAGGGGTGATTGTTGATGATTCTTAATACAGGTAATCGTACGGATATACCGGCATTTTATAGCCAGTGGTTTATGAACCGTATTCATGAAGGCTATGTTCTAAGCCGTAATCCCTATAATGAAGATCTTGTCATACGTTATCGACTATCACCCGATGTGGTTGATCTGATACAGTTTTGTACAAAAAATCCAACACCGATATTACCCTATATTGATGAACTCAAAAGAGACTATCGGATGTACTTCATGGTCACAATAACACCCTATGGCCAAGAAATAGAACCTCATGTTCCTAATAAGAATAGAATCATTGATGCCACAAAATCATTATCAAGAAAACTAGGCAAAGAGAATGTTATATGGCGTTATGATCCAATCTTCATCAACGAGAAATACACCCTTGAATATCATATCCATATCTTTGAAGAAATGTGCAAGAAGCTTAGAGGTTATGTCGATGCATGCATCTTTTCCTATATTGATCTCTACAAGAAGACAATCAAAAACTTCCCAGAAGTTCGGGAAGTGACACGAGAGGAGAAGGAAGTGCTCGCACAAGGCTTCAGTGCTATTGCCACACGTTATAATATCAAGCTTAGAACATGTCTAGAAAATGATCCCTTCCTGAATAAGTACAACATTGATACATCGGGTTGTGCTACGAAGGATAAACTTGAAGAAGCGACAAAACTCCATTTTCATATTCCTAAGACAGATATGATGGCAAGAGCAGGATGTCAATGCCTTCTTGGCAATGATATTGGTGCCTATAATACATGTTTTCATGAATGTCGATACTGTTATGCAAATTATGATAATAAGCTTGTAGAAAAGAATTTAAAACGCCATGATCCGACTTCACCACTTCTTATTGGCCATGTGAAGCCAACAGATATTATTCGTGATGCAAAACAAATCAGTTATATTGACAAACAAACAACTATTTTTGATTTTTAGATGGATTTTAGATATGATGGTGATGAAAGTGAGAATAATATATGAAAGCATTATTTTTTGATATCGATGGCACACTCATCGATCCTAATATTGGTATTATGCATGTACCTGAATCTGTAAAAACTGAACTTCAGCGACTTAAGCATCTTGGCCATAAGCTCTTTATCGCGACAGGTCGTCCAAAGGCAATGTTGAATGAAGATCTACTGAGTCTACCAATGGATGGTTATATTCTCTATAATGGCGGTGTCATTGAAGTTGAGGACAAAGTCATCTATGAAAACAAGATGGATTATGAGCTTGCGAAAGCGACATGTGATATGTTGGAAAAGCTAGGTTCTGACTATATGTTGGAGACAGCACACCATATCTATATCAATCCCTCATTTCATGAACTTTATGATTTCTTTAAAGAATTAGGCATGGAAAAGATGTTTTCGTTAGACTTTGATCGTGATGAAGTCTTACATCGCACAATTAAAGTAGAAGCCAATGTCAAGCATCAGGACTATGATCTTCTAGAACATCATCTTGAACATGATTTTGGCTATATGATTAAGAATGATGAACATGGCAGTGATCATTGTTTTGAATTCTATTCACCAACAATCTCTAAAGCCCTTGCCATCGAAAGAGTCTTGAATTATTACCAGATTCCAAAAAAACAAAGTTATGGCTTTGGTGATGGTGATAATGATATTGAGATGTTTAACTATGTCAAACACTCCATTGCGATGGGCAATGCTTCAGCAGAAGTTATGGCTGCTGCTGATATTACAACTGATACAATCGAAAATGATGGACTCGCAAAAATCTTAAAAGTCCTCATTCCAAGTTAAAACAAAAAGAAGTCTTTCTTGGGAGGAAAAAGACTTCTCATTGTTTGTCGAAATTATTATTTGTCGAAATATTTTAAGGGGAAAATTTATGAACATCAGGGGTTACCTCCTGACACTTAGTATAATAAAGTAGAATTATGAACTGAATGTGTACAAATTTCATAAATAAAATTTTTATGAAAATATATTTAATGAAAGAAGGGTTAACATGTTGTCATTTGAAAATGATTATAGTGAAGGATGTCATCCACAAGTATTAGAAGCTCTCGTGAAGACAAATATGGAACCATTACCTGGTTATGGCAGTGATTCATATAGTGAAGAAGCAAAGAAGAAAATCAAAAAAGTCTTGCATAATGATGATGCAGATATTTATTTTCTAACAGGCGGTACACAAACCAATGAAACCATCATCACATCACTCTTAAAGCCTTATGAAGGTGTTGTCGCAGCTGAAACAGGACATATTGCCGTTCATGAAGCAGGAGCTATCGAAAACCATGGTCATAAGGTCTTAACGATTCCTAGCTATGAGGGCAAGATCAAAGCGAGTGATTTAAATGAATATGTTGCAACATTCTATCATGATGGCAATCATGAACATATGGTCTTTCCTGGCATGGTCTATCTTTCTTTCTCAACTGAATATGGAACACTTTATACACTTGAAGAATTAAAGGAAATCTCTGAAATCTGTAAACAATACAAGATGTCCTTATTTATTGATGGGGCAAGATTGGGTTATGGCTTAATGGCTAAAGAGAATGATGTAGATATAACTGATTTGAGTGCGCTTTGTGATGTCTTTACTATTGGTGGGACAAAAGTCGGGGCACTTTGTGGTGAAGCAGTTGTCTTTACGCATCATAATGCCCCTGTGCACTTCATTCCCATCATTAAGCAACATGGCGCATTGCTTGCCAAAGGCAGACTGACAGGAATCCAGTTCGATGCCCTCTTTACAGATGATCTCTATTTTAAGATTTCTGCCCATGCCATTCATCAAGCCAACAAGCTCAAAAAGCTCTTAAAAGATAAAGGCTATCAGTTCTATCTTGATTCTCCTACAAACCAGCAATTTGTGATTGTGGATAATGATAAATATGCAACCCTTTTAAAAGATGTTCGTGTCTCTTTTATGGAAAAATATGATGAGAGCCATACTGTCATTCGTTTCTGTACATCATGGGCTACAACTGATGAACAGCTTTTGGAATTAGAGAAACTTTTATAAGATATGATTTCGGTCATATCTTTTCTTTTGGAATTGTATTTATTTTTTTAGAAATACTTTGTCGAAGTATAGTGTTTTGATAGAATAAGAAAACAAAGGAGTATGAACATGGCAAAAGAGACAAGTAAGACATTACGAAATGATGTTATTTATAGTATTTATGTACGCAATTATAGTAAAGAAGGGACATTTGATGCCGTTAGAAAGGATTTGAATCGTATTCAACAGTTAGGTGTGGATATCATCTGGTTGATGCCTATTCATCCTATTGGCAAGATGCATCGCAAAGGAACATTGGGTTCACCCTATGCCATCCAGGACTACCGTGCTATTAATCCAGAATTTGGCACGATGGAAGACTTTATCAATTTATGTGATGCCATTCATGAAAGAGGTATGAAGGTTATTATTGATGTTGTTTATAATCATACATCACCCGATTCCTATCTTGCGAAAAACCATCCTGAATGGTTCTATCATAAAGAAGATGGAACATTAGGAAATCGTGTTGGTAACTGGTGGGATGTTGTGGATTTAGACTATAGTCATCAAGAACTCTGGGATTATCAGATTGAGACACTCAAGATGTGGGCGAAGTATGTGGACGGTTTTAGATGTGATGTGGCTTCCATGGTGCCTATAGATTTCTGGCTAAGAGCGCGTCAAGAAGTCAAAGATGTACGCCAAGATGCATTGTGGCTCGCGGAAAGCGTGGATCCAGGCTTTGTGACCTATAATCGTAACCGTGGGGTCGAGTGTGCGAGTGATAGCCAAATCTTTGAAGCCTTTGATATGAGCTATGACTATGATATCTTTAATACCTTTAAGAATTATGTCATTGGTAAAGAGACATTAGAAGCCTATAGCCAGGCGATTAACTTACAAGAAATGATTTATCCAGATAATTATGTAAAGGCTCGTTTCTTAGAAAACCATGACCGCAATCGTGCCCATTCACTCATTCGCAATGAACAGGCTTTAAAGAATCATTTAGCCTTCATCTATTTCAATAAAGGAATAACACTGCTTTATAATGGACAGGAAGTCGCAAGCATTCACACGCCAGCCCTTTTTGATTATGATCCTATTCAATGGGATACAGACTTAGATTTAAGTGACTATATGCATAAACTCTATGACATGAAAAAGAACAGTATCTTAACGAACTCTACTTATAGTACAGCAGTAATTCGCAAAGATGTCTTGATGGCCATTCATCAAGAAAATGCTTCTTCTCCTCATGATTCTACTAAACATCCATCATTAGTAGGTATCTTCCAGTTTGATGGTCAGCCAACAGCCTGTGATGTCTCTAAAGCCCACTTGCATGATGGCATTTATCAGAATCTTATTGATGGCAAGAGTTATGAAATAAGAGAGGCAACACTTTATACGGATGGTGAACCTATCATTATTCAAAGCAATTGCGGACAAGAAATCAATCATTAGATGATCATCCATAGGCTGGTCATCTTTTTTGTGCTATGATGAGGAAAAGGAGAATGAAGATGAACGAGGAAAATCTTGTCACATATTATAATAAATTCAACGAAGATAAACGCTTAAAGACAAAGCATGCCCGTGTGGAATACAACACAGCAATGCATTATATCAATGTATGTTTAAGCCAATGTCAGACCCACCGTATTCTTGATGTGGGAGCAGGAACGGGAGCCTATGCCATTCCTTTATTTCAGGCAGGTAATGATGTGCATGCGATTGAGCTTGTCAAACACAATCTTCGTACAATGCAGAAGAAATGTCCGAATCTTGATGCAAGAGAAGGTAATGCCATGGATCTTTCAAAGTTTGAAGATGATTCGTTTGATATCGTTTTATTGTTTGGCCCAATGTACCATTTAATCTCTCATGAACATAAATTGAAAGCTTTAAATGAGGCCAAGCGCGTTGTCAGAGAGACAGGCTTTATATTAATAAGTTATTGTCTTAATGAATATGCGATTATTGAACATGGTATTAAAGAAGGCTTTTTAAAACAGGCTGTAGAAAAGGGAGAAGTTGATGAAAACTTCCATGTCATTTCTAAAGAAGATGATCTCTATTCCTATGTCCGTATTGAAGATATCAACAAGCTTAAAGATGAAGCAGGATTGAAAAGATATAAGATCATTGGACAGGACGGTGCTGCCGAGTACTTAAAAAGAGAAATCAATCATATGGATGAAGAAAGCTTTGCCTGCTTTATGGCTTATCATTTGGCAAATTGTGAACGTTATGAATTACTTGGGGCAAGCAGACATGCCCTGGATATATTAAGGAAGTGAGTGCATGATCTATAGTAAGTTACCGGTCGTCTTTCTTAATACAATAGCTTCAGAAAAACAAGGCTCGACCAATGGTGAAATTGCCTCCTATATCATTACGCATTTGGATGAAGTCAAATATATGGGTATTGCCCAGCTCGCTCAGTCTTGCCATGTGGCTAATAGTTCAATCTCTCGCTTTGTGAAAGATATTGGTTTAAAAAATTATAATGAATTAAGGGAACTGATGCTTTCGGCCTCACTGCATTTTGAATGTGAAGATTCCTTAGAGAGCTATACAACCCATCTTCAACATGCCATCAACGATGTCTATCAAACCATTAATCATCATGAAATCGATAGGCTCTGTCAGAAAATCAAGACATATAAAAAAATTGCTGCCTTTGGCTTATTAAAAGCCGAAACAGCAGCAATGAATTTTGTCGATGAAATGATGATGCTAGGTAAACCCATTTATACCAACGTTTCTTACTTTGAACAAATTGATTATATACTCCATGCCTCAGAAGAAGATTTAATCATTATTTTCTCTTATACAGGCGCTTATTTTGATTATCCTGGTTTACGTAGTGATCTCAAGAAACTCAAGAAGCCTCATATCGTCTTCATTAGTTCTACTTGTGATCAATATCCCGATTTTATCAATCAGGTCATTGATTTCCATTCAGATGGCTCGTTAGTAGGACATCCTTATACATTAATGCTGGTAGGAAGTTATATCAGTCAGGTCTATGCGAAAGGCTAGACCTTTTTCTCTATTTCCACCATCCCTTTAATCACATCAGGTGCGAGATGGACAATCTCAGCAATCTTTTCAATCGGCATGCCAGACTTATACATCCCTTGAATGATATCCATCTTTTCACCCATCACATCCTCACGTGTACTCTGTACTTCAACACGGGCATTCTGTATTTCTTTACGGGATTCTTTGATCTCCTGTAATGTTTCAATATTATGATATGTGTGTTTTTGATCTTTGTTCATATGTATATCCTCGTACAATCATTATACTACAAAAAAGAAGTGAAAGATGTCTTTCACTTCTTTTTCAATGAAAAAGCTCTTTTTATGAGCATGTACTATTCAAACTGTCTTGTTTCTGGGTTATATTTCATATCCTTTGATAAAGTCACAAGGATAATGTCTTCATTATGAAGACGATAGGCATCAATAAATTCATCTAAGGTATGTTTGTTGTCTTTAAGTTCTCTATTTAATAATTCAACTAAAGCATCCGCATAATTAATTCTCATGATTAACCTCCTAACCATATTTGATTGTAAGACAATATATCATGTCATTCTTAAATGTAAAGAGGGCAAGAAGCAATATAACGCTTACAGAGAAATAAAAATGCTTTCATTTCGTTTGAAATTAAAAATTTGATATTAATAATATACATTCGTGACAAACACTTAACAAAACTATACATATAAGCGCTTACATAATTCTGATATAAAGAATAATTTTTTTGAAATTAGTACAAAAGAGAATTAATTGTTCGAAAATTCATACAATATAAGAAAAAATATTGACGTTTTGCGTTTGAAAGTTTAGCATAGTTCTATGATTTATAAAAATCATTTGTGTTAATTGAAGAGAATTCTTGTTTGTAGAGAATGAAATGCATTTTCTTAGCAGCAGTAAGTCCAATATGGGAGAAGATGACATGCGTGCACTCATAAGTGTTGTTTTCAGTTGACAAAGAGTATGTATCAAAGTAGATGCTTTGAATTTAGGAAGAGAGGGATAAAAGTGTCAAAGTACATCCTAAAGCGTGTCATTCTTGCGATTGTGTCAATCGTAATTGTCAGCGCCATTACATTCTTCGCCATGAACTTAATTCCTGGCGGTCCATTTAATAAAGAAAAGGCTGTAAGTCCACAGGTTATTGAAGAATTAAATAAACGTTATAACCTAGATAAACCTGTACCACAGCAGTACGTTCTTTATATGCAGAACATTTTAAAAGGTGACTGGGGCGTTTCATTAAATAACGGTCGTCCTATCTGGCCAGATATTACTTCAAGATTTGCCGTTTCCGCAAAACTTGGTTTCTCAGCCGTCTTTATCGCCACAATCATTGGTGTCATTCTGGGCTCAATTGCTGCCTTAATGCGTAACCGTTGGCCCGATCGAATCATTGTATTCTTTACAACACTCGGTACAGCGATGCCATCATTCGTTCTCGCAACATTATTATTGCTGGTCATTTGTTTACAGTTAGGCTGGATTCCAGTATTCGATGCCGATAATCCAAACTACATTCTCCCAATTATCGCCTTATCAGTTTATCCAATGGCTTATATTACCCGTCTTACAAAGACAAGTATGTTGGATGCATTAAACCAGGACTATATCCGTACAGCTAAGGCTAAAGGTGTTGCAAGATCAAAATTAATCTTCGTTCATGCCTTACGTAATGCCTTAATTCCAGTTGTTACTTATTTAGGTCCTGAAATTGCTTATATCTTAACAGGTTCAATGGTTGTTGAAAGTATCTTTACAATTGGTGGCTTAGGCTCAGCATTTGTTACATCAATCAATAACCGTGACTATACAATGATTATGGCTGTTACGATTTTCTTAGCCATCTTAATGGTTGTTGCAAACTTATTAACTGATATTGCTTATAAGTTTATCGATCCTCGTATCGACTTTAATAACTAGGAAAGGACTTCGAACATGGAAAAAGAAAATGTTGTATATAAGAAAAGACAGATTCTCTCTAGTCAGGTAGATTTGTCTCAGTTCAATAAAAAAGAATTTGAAAAAGCAACAGATGAAGAAAAGAAACAACAAGATGTAATGGGCGAGTCTACAACCTTCTTTAAAGACGGTATGAGAAGACTTCGTAAGAATCCTCTTGCGATGGGTTCAATCATTATCTTAATTGCTCTTATTCTTATTATCTTAATTACACCTCATATTGTGCCTTATAGCTATTCAGAAATGATTACAGTTAATGGTGTACGTGATAAAGGTACTGCTAACTTAGCACCTTTCCAGTTCTCACCACGTGAACAGGCTTATATGACACAAACAGGGAAGAACTTATTCCCACATATCTTTGGGACTGATTCACTTGGCCGTGACTACTTCATTCGTTGTGTCTATGGTACACGTGTCAGCCTTTCAGTAGGTATTGTAGCAGCCATCATGGTCTTAATTATCGGGCTGATCTATGGTTCGATTTCGGGCTATTTTGGTGGTCGTGTCGATATGATTATGATGCGTATTGTCGATATCATTTACTCATTACCTGATATGTTGTTGATTATCTTATTATCAGTTGTCTTCAAGCAGGTCTTAAGTGGTTATATTAAAGGGACTGTCTTTGAATCATTAGGTAGTAATATGCTGGCAATGTTTATTGTCTTTGGATTATTGTATTGGGTAACGATGGCACGTTTAGTACGTGGTCAGATCTTGCAGATCAAAAACAATGAATATGTCTTAGCAGCTAAAGCTATTGGTACACCAAATAGACGTATTCTTCTTCGTCATATTATCCCTAACTGCTTATCCGTTATCATTATCACAACTGCTCTACAGGTACCAAGTGCCATCTTTACAGAAAGTTATCTTTCATTCTTAGGCTTAGGTGTTTCTGCACCAATGCCATCACTTGGTTCACTTGCGAACGATGCGCGTCAGGCTATGCAGTCTTACCCATCTCGTTTGATCATTCCAGCAGTTATCATTGTCTTGATCGTATTAGCCCTTAACCTCTTAGGTGATGGTTTAAGAGATGCGTTCGATTCTAAGTTGAATTAAGGAGTTTACTATGAGTGAAGATACAAATGTATTATTAGATGTTGAAAACCTTCATACATCTTTCTTTACCGATAATGGTGAAGTTAAGGCTGTCAATGGTATCTCTTTCAAGCTTGAAAAGGGAAAGACATTGGGTATTGTAGGTGAATCTGGTTCTGGTAAATCAGTTACAGCCTACTCTATCATGCAGATCTTAGCAGAAACTGGTCGTGTAACAGAAGGTAAGGTCTTATTTAAAGGAGACAACATCTTAGACTATTCAGAAAGTGAGATGCAGAAGTTCCGTGGTGAAAAGATTTCGATTATCTTCCAGGACCCTATGACATCTTTAAACCCAGTATTTACTGTTGGTTATCAGCTTGAAGAAGCCATCCTTCTTCATACAAACAAAACAAAGGCTGAAGCCAAAGCACGTGCGATTGAAATGTTGACACTTGTTGGGGTCAACGAACCAGAATCACGTGTAAAGCAATATCCACATGAATTATCAGGTGGTATGAGACAGCGTGTTATGATTGCCATGGCATTATGTTGTGAACCTGATGTGCTTATTGCCGATGAACCAACAACAGCTCTTGATGTTACTATTCAGGCGCAGATCCTTGAATTAATGCAAGACCTACAGAAGAAGCTTGGTATGGCCATCATCATGGTAACTCATGACTTAGGTGTCATTGCTTCAATGTGTGATGAAATCCTCGTTATGTATGGTGGTCGTGTATGTGAACGTGGTACAGCTGATGCCATCTTCTATGAACCAGCCCATGAATATACAAAAGGTTTACTTGCTTCCATTCCAAGAAAAGACAATATGAATGAGAAGCTTGTACCTATTGGTGGTACACCAATTAACTTATTGAATATGCCTAAGGGCTGTGCATTCTGTCCAAGATGTAAGAATGCCATGAAGGTCTGTCTTGAAAAACAGCCTGATGAATATTGGGTTGGTGAAGATCATCTTGCAAGCTGCTGGATGAATATCAAAGACCTTTATGAATCACAGGAAGGAGTTCACTAATGAGCGAAGAAAAGAATATTCTTGAAGTCTCTCACTTAAAGCAGTATTTCACTGTAAAGCAGGGCTTTAAGAAAAAGACATTAAAAGCCGTTGATGATATCTCATTTGCGATTAAGCCAGGTGAAACACTTGGTTTAGTAGGTGAATCAGGATGCGGTAAGACAACTGTAGGACGTACATTACTTCGTCTCTATGAACCAACTGCTGGTAAAATCACTTTTAATGGAGAAGTGTTATTTGATAGTGGCGAAGAGTATGATGAAAATGATAAACTAATACTAGATGCGAATGGTAACCCTCAGAAACATAAATCTGTTTCTAAGAATATGCTTCCATATCGTAAAGAGATGCAGATGGTTTTCCAGGATCCTTATTCATCATTGGATCCACGTATGACTGTCGAAGATATTATTGGTGAACCATTAGATGTTCATCATCTCTATAAGTCAAAAGAAGAACGTCGTAAGAAGATTCTTGATTTAATGGAATTAGTTGGTTTGAATGCGGAACATGCGATGCGTTATGCACATGAATTCTCAGGTGGTCAGAGACAGCGTATTGGTATTGCGAGAGCATTAGCCGTTAATCCAAAATTCATTGTCTGCGATGAAGCTGTATCAGCCCTAGACGTATCCATTCAGGCTCAGGTTATCAACATGTTTGAAGAGCTTCAGGATAAACTTGGTGTTGCTTATCTCTTTATTGCCCATGACTTACTTGTCGTACAACATATCTCAGACCGTATTGCCGTCATGTATTTAGGGAAGATGATGGAAATTGCGGATGCTGATGAATTGAACAACAATCCAATTCATCCATATACATTAAGCTTACTTTCTGCCGTACCTATTCCAGACCCAGAAACAGCTAGACACTCAAAGCGTATTGTTCTTGAAGGGGATGTACCATCACCATTGAACATGCCATCAGGATGTCCATTTAGAACAAGATGTCGTTACGCTACTGAACAATGTGCCAAGGAAATGCCACAATTAAAAGATCGTGGTAATGGACACTTTGTCGCATGTCATAATCGTTAAGATATGACAATAAGATGGTTTAAAACTCGCGGGGGGTTTTAAATAAAGGATTAATTTTTAGAAGGAGGAAAGTTTATGAAGAAATTAGTTACTTTAGTTCTTTCAGGTGCTATGGCTTTCTCTTTAGCAGGCTGTGGCTCTTCAAAGAAAACAAGCAATGCAAATGCTACTAAAACTAACAGTGACACAAGTACTTTGTTCATCAATTTGGCTTCAGAACCAGATAAGTTAGACCCTGCTCTTAACACAACTGTTGATGGCGCTGCACTTGCAGTCAACTCATTTGTAGGTTTATTAACTTACGGAAAGGATGGCAAGTTAAAGCCAGCATTAGCCAAGGCTATGCCAACTGTATCTGAGGACGGGAAGACTTATACAGTTGAATTAAAAGAGTCTAAATGGTCTGATGGCACTGAATTAACTGCTAAAGATTTCGTTTATAGCTGGAATAGAGCTGTAAACCCTAAAACTGCATCTGACTACTCATACTTATTTGATGTAGTAGCTCGTGCTGCAAACTCTACTGACGCTAATCCAGTATTGGATGTAACTGCTGAAGGTGATTACAAGTTAGTCATCAAGTTAAATGCTCCTACTCCATACTTCGATCAGTTATTAGCATTCCCAGTATTCATGCCAGTTCCACAGGCTGCTGTAGAAAAGGCTAACCCAAATGGTGATAAACCAGGTGCTTGGGCTCAGGAAGCAGGATTCGTATCAAATGGTGCTTATAAGCTTACTAAGTGGAAACATAACGAATCAATGACTTATGAAAAGAATGATAACTACTATGATGCTAAAAATGTATCTATCAAGAAATTAAACTTCATGTTATCAGCTGATGATACTGCTACTTATGCAGCATATAAATCAGGTGACCTTGATTTCATTGATAGTGTACCAAACGATGAATTAAAGAACGTTCTTAAGAGTAAAGAATTAAAGACTGTTGACCAGTTAGGTACATACTACATTGGCTTCAACGTTAACTCTGATTTATTCAGTGGTATGACTCCAGAACAGGCTACTTCATTCCGTAAAGGTGTCTCTGACTTAATTGACAGAAAATATATCGTTGATACTGTAGGTCAGACTGGTCAGGTTCCAGCAGGCGCATTCGTACCAAAGGGTATGCATGATGGTAATGGTAAAGTTTACAAGTCTAACTACTTCGATGCAACTAAGACTGGTTCAAGCAACATTGAACAGGCTAAGAAAGATTTCAAGGCTGCAGGCTTAGAAGTTAAGAATGGTAAAGACAAGAGCTCATTCAAAGTTACTAAGAATGGTCAGGCAATCACTATTCCTTACATGATTAATACTAACACTGGTCACCAGAAAGTTGCTGAATGTATCCAGCAGGATTTAGCAGTTGCAGGTATCAAGGTTAATATCGATACAGAAGAATGGAATGTATTCATTCAGGACCGTAAAGATGGTAAGTTTACAGTTGCACGTGAAGGTTGGGTAGCTGACTATGATGACCCTATCAACATGTTAGAAATCTTCTCAACTAAGTCAGGTAACAACGATGTACAGCTTGGTAAAGGTAATTCAACAGCTGCTCCAAATTGGAAGCATTATGATGAATTAATCAACAAGATCTACTCATCAACTGATAACGCTGAACGTGCTAAATTATTACATGAAGCAGAAAAAGAATTAATGGCTACTTATGCAGCAGTTCCAATCTACTTCTACAACGATATCTACATGCAGAAATCTAACGTTACTGGAGTTTACTCAACAGTATTCGGTAACAAGTACTTCATGTATGCTAAGAAAACAAAATAAGTTTTAAAGCACTGATCCAGGGGGGAGACCTCTGGATCTTTTTTCGTGCCATTAATGTCATGAATAAACCACTCATGTTCACTCTATTGTGTTTTCATATGAACATGTTAGGATGATAATACAAGGAGGAGTGAATTGTGAAAAAGAAAATAATGTGGGCTTCAATTATATATGGTATTCTTTTAATATTTGCGGTGGCTGGAGTGAAAAACAGGTTTCGTCCTTTGCCTGCCTTTCAATGTGGTATCCAGATTATTCCTTTTCTAGATGCATATAAACAATATGTAGAAGGGACACTCATCGCTCATTATCTCATTGGTGATCTGTTATTGAATTTTATCTTGTTTATGCCTTTAGTTGTTGCATTATTGGTCATTGACAAAGATCTATCACTCAAAATGATGGTGTTATCCATTCTAAGTGTCGCTACTTGTGTGGAAATACTGGAAGTTGTTCTAAGGTTTGGTTCTTTTGATACGCAGGATATTTTAATGAACATACTTGGTGCTATCATGGTCTATTATCTATGTAGGGCATTAATAAAGACAAGATTACTAGGTAGGGATGTAAAATGAAAATCGCATTACTTGATGATAATATCGATTATCATCATATTTTAAACAATATGATTAATGATGTCCTAAAATCAGAAGACCTCACTTATACGATTGATTGTTTTAGTGATACAGAGAGCTTTATGAATAAGTATGATCAGTATGATGTGGTCTTTCTAGATGTGGAATTAGGCGCAGAGAATGGTATTAATATCGCCAAGAAGATCACCCAAAGCGATATTATCTTTGTTAGCTCCCATAAGAATTATGTCTTTCATGCCTTCCATGTTGCTCCCTTTAGCTACATTCTTAAGCAAGATGAAACACAGGCAAGAAGTGAAATTAAAAGATATATTGCTTACTATAAACATATGCATCAAACAATCACTATCCAAAACCAGGATATCCTGCTTAGCCATATTTCATACTTTTCTCAATATGAACATGATCGTATCACCCATCTTCATTCAAAAGAAATTATTGAGAAAGGGAAAACACTAAAAGAAATCTCTGCATTATTACCCCAATACTTTATCCAAATTAATCGATCGGAGATTATTAATATGTATCATGTCGAAAATGTGAAGAAGGATATTGTATTGATGGATGATGGAACACAATTATATGCTTCAAGAAGAAGGGAGAAGTTCTTGATGAAAGCTTTTATTGAAATGTTGGAGAATAAGTTATGATATGGAATGAAGAAGTTGTCATTGATATGATTGCCTACTTCCTTCAAGCCTTGTTGCAGGCATCAGTGCTTTTTAATGAACTACGTGTTGAAGAGAAAAGGCAATACTATTGGATATTTGTGGGTCTCTATTATCTTTCTTTGGTGATAAGAATATTTAGGCCTGATGCTTACTGGTGGATCAGTATTATAGTTGTAGGAGTATTGTTTATCTATGGTAAAAGAGTAAGCCCCTTTCATCCCATTGAAGTCTTATTAACTATTCTATTTTATCAGGCATTTGATTATGGCTTAGTATTGATTTCAAGCTTACTGAATTCTTATATATTTTATATGAATGATCTTTTTAAAAACTTCATGTCATTAATTGGCTTTTCTCTAGCAGCTTATTTTGCATATAATAATAGGGATGATTTTCAGCCTCATATTTTTATTACATCATCATTAAAGATGGGAACAGTATTATTTGTTTTGGATTATTTGTTGGGATCATTTATGATATGGAATCTCCTTGTGTTTACAAATATCCTCTATTTCGTTGTTGTGTTGGTGTTGATGATCAATATTGTTGTCATGCGTATGCAGTTCTATAAGCAGGTTGCTGAAGTGAACGACTATATGCAAAGTAAGATTCTTGCCTTCAACAGTCAGCGTATTGCTATCTATATGCAGGCTGTTAGCACAATGCAAAGAGAAAATGCGAATCTTCGCCATGTTCTTGCAAATATCAATGCTTTGTTGAAAGAAAAACATGATATACCCATTGATCTTCCTGAATATATCTATGATGCATCAAAGACGATGACAACGATCCTGAATGGCGCGATGGCAATTATGCCTGATATAGACTGGCGTTTTCACCTTCTTTCCTCATTTGAGGGATTACCTGAAGATCAGTTAAGAATGCTTTTATTGTCTATTGTTGATTATGTCATGGTGACACTTCAAGGTAAACAAGTCATCTTTTCTACAAAAGAAACAGACCAGATTTATTATATTCATGTGGAATATGTTAGAAACAAAGAACATCATCAAGATGAATTAATGGCTATTATTGATCAAATGAAAGGAACAATACGCTTTGAAAATACTGGTATCAGTATCCTGCTGAATAAATGATTGAGTAGGAAATCTAGGAATGATAAAATATTTCTAGGTGATAATCATGTTGGAATATTTTAAATTTACACTTTCATCCTATGGAGAAGGATATATAGAAACAGAAGTCTTTTTAAAAGGTAATCCTCATTATCATGTTGTGGGGACAAAGTTTGAAGACTTTGAAAGAAGTATTACGGATAAACAAGCTAATTACTTCAATACAAGAATGACACTTTTAAACTTAGATCATTTAGAACGCCAGTATATGCACTCGGATCAAATGCTTTTAGATGGAGAAACATGGTCCATAGAATATCAATATGCGAATAAGCCAAGAGAAAGCATCTTTGGTGATAATAGCTATCCGGATTGCTGGGAGAAGCTCTTGGATATTCTTGATGAACTTGTTGAAGAAGTGCCCTATGTCGATCCTGAGCGCATAGAAAGCTTCACTATGCATTATCATCATAAGCTGATCATTGAGAATAATGAGCAGGCTGACTATGAGGAAAATCTAGATATTAACCGTAAGCATCAAACACTCATCTATACAAAGAATATAGCTCCTGATTGTGTCATTACCCATCAATATGAAACAAAGCACTCAATTAGTACATTGTTAGATAACCTAAATGGTGATATTCCTGATATACAGAGTGCTGAGGTTGGAGAATATGAGGAAGGTATTATAATAGACATTACATGGCATAATGGTGAGCTATTTCATTACCAGCTTCCATATAATCGTCACTATATGCCAAGAGATTGGCATAATGTGATGTATCATATTGAAGAATATATGCGTACTTTTGGATTCTTTGGCAGTATCTTTGCCCAGAGTATCTATGAACATGGAGTGCATGAAGGAGAATATATTTATTGTTCTATTATTTTTGAAGAAAATGGTCGTAGTTATTATTATGTTACTGATGATGACTCAATCAGGATTGGTGACTATGTACTTGTACCTGTTGGACATGATAATAAAGAAGTAGAAGGCGTTGTAGAGAATATTACTTATCATTATCGTGGCAGTGTGCCTTATCCCTATGAGAGCTGTAAACATATCATTAAGAAGTTGAAGCATTAAGGCAGGTATCTGCCTTTTTGTTTAGAATAATATTTGTATAATAACTATGAAGTCTATACTAAGATGAGAGTTTTGAAGTAAAATAGAGCTGGGTGATGGATATGGAAGAATTGCTGAGTATTGGTGATATGGCCAAAATCAATCATATTACAGTGAATACATTAAGACTTTATGACAAGTGGGGACTATTAAAGCCTGCTTATATTAATCATGAAACAAACTATCGCTATTACGATATCAAACAAAATGCTAGATTAGACCTTATTGCCTATATGAAAGAACTAGGCATGAACTTAAAGGAAATCAAAGAACTTCTTGATAAAGAAGATCTCAATCTGATTGAAGCTATTCTCATTAAGAAAAAAGCTGTTATTGATCAAGAAATAGCGGAACGTGTCAGACAGCGTGATGCCATCAAGCGCACAATATATTCCCTTGAGCGTTATCGCAAATCACCAACACCGGGCACACTCACAACTGAATTTATCGATGAAAGATCAATCTACAAAGCTCATGTCTCCAAGAACTTTTATGATTATGGTCTTGATGCCTATGAAATGATTCTCAAAGAATTCAAGAATAATCTTATTCATGAAAATCTTCCTGAAGTCTATTATTGTAATGTTGGTACTTTCTTATCAAAAGAAAACTTTTTGCATCAACATTTTGAAACACATACAAGCTTTATCTTTGTGAATGAACACTTTCCTTTAAAAGAAAGAATTGAGAAGCTAGAGAGTGGGATGTATGCCTGTATTTATCTTGATGATTTTATGGATGAAAAGGAGTATGCGAAAAGACTGCTTGACTATTGTGAAAAGAATCATTATGAGATTATTGGGGATTATATTTGTGAAGTGCTTATTGAACTCACTTTCTTCAACCAAAATAATCGCTCCATGTATTTAAGATTACAAGTTCCTATTGCCTTTAAAAAAACACTTGACCCTCATCAATGATGAGGGTTTAACCTACTAAGTAGGAGGTGACTTAATAATGAGAAAAGTCAGAGTTGTGCAGTACGGTTGTGGTAAGATGAGTAAATTTATCTTACGTTATTTAGTCGAGAATGGATGCCAGATTGTTGGTGCTATTGATAATAATCCAGAAATCGTGGGCATGGATGTCGGTCAGTTTGCCGGGTTAGGTTTGGATCTTGGCGTGAAGATTAGTGATAATGCGGATGAAGTCTTGGATACATGTGATCCTGATATTGCGATTGTGACATTGTTCTCTTTAGTCAGCGATTGTTTCCCACATTTTGAAAAATGCTTATCAAGAGGTATTAATGTTGTATCAACATGTGAAGAAACAACATATGCCTGGACAACAAGCGCAGCTTTAATGAATAAGCTTGATGTCATTGCCAAAGCACATAATTGTACATTCCTAGGTACAGGTATGGAAGATGTATTCTGGGTAAATATGGTTGGTATGGTCGCAAGTGCCTGCCATAAGATTACAAAGATTGAAGGGGCAGTCTCTTATAATGTTGAAGACTACGGACTTGCTCTTGCGAAAGCACATGGTGTTGGCTTAACACCTGATGAATTTGAAGCAAGCATTGCTCATCCAGAAGTTATTGAACCAAGTTATGTGTGGAATTCAAATGAAGCCTTAGCACAGAAACTAGGATTGACAATTAAGTCTCAGACACAAAAATGTGTTCCATATTTTCATGATGAAGATCTCTATTCATCAACAATGAAAGCAACTATTCCAAAGGGCAATTGTATTGGTATGGCCGCTGTTGTTACTACTGAAACAATGCAGGGTATCACCCTTGAAACACAGTGTATTGGTAAGGTTTATGGACCGGATGATGGTGATATGTGTGATTGGAAGATCTTGGGTGAACCAGATACAGAATTCCATGTTGTTAAACCGGCAACACCTGAACATACATGTGCAACAATCGTCAATAGAATTCCTAGTGTCCTTAATGCTCCTGCTGGTGTTGTGACAATGGATGAACTTGAAGATATGGATTATCTTGCATATCCAATGGAATATTATATTTAATCCTATGAACACTCCTTAATGGGAGTGTTTTTTTATGCAGATAAATTATCATAACAAGTGCAACATATGAAAAGTTCATAGGAATTATCTATGCTACTATGTGAGTGACCAAAAAAACATAGAATGGAGATAAGCCTATGAACTATAACCATATTAACATAAATGAGCGTTCCTGCATCTATCAATTTCTCGCTCTGGGCATGAGTATACGTGGGATTGCAAAGGCACTTCATAGAAGTCCTTCCACCATTTCCCGAGAGATAAAAAGGAATTCATACCGTTCCTGGAGCAATTTCAAAGAGCATGATAGATATTTCCCTGTAAAAGCCCAGGAAAAATATGAAGAAAGAAGGACCAGATGCC
>NZ_JNKU01000033.1 GCF_000702165.1 Sharpea azabuensis DSM 18934 | reverse complement strand
TTTCTCCTTTCTAAAGACTCGGAAACAGGATTTCCTGTATGCATATTATATCATATCCCTAACCGCCATTCATCCCACGGCCTAAAGGCGCGTGGGTTTTCTGTCGGGAACTTTATAAAAAAGAGATAATCGCATTTGCGAATTGTAAAGGTGGGATATTATATATTGGTGTTGAGGATGATGAGAGTGTTGTTGTTTTGAATAGGAAGAAGAGATTATAGATTTCGCCAAACATCATCAAACATTCACAAGAAAAGATATTCAAAAGACATTTGGCTTTAGCCAAACGACATGCATACGCTTATTAAGTCATTTGGTTGAAAAAGGCAAAATCATCAAAGAAGGACAAAGCCGTAACATTCATTATCAACTTGTCAGATAACTTAAAAGAGACACGATGTGTCTCTTTTAGTGCTTCTTTTTGAATTTTGAGAGAATATCATTCTTTTCTGCCTGACCACTAGGAATCAGTTTGAGCTGACTGTAGTTACGATAGACCATTAATGCCGTAAATAGAGCACAGACAAGAAGCTCCTGAGGTGTGCGTGCTACAAGTGCCATGTAGGCAAAGACAATGACAACAGCCCCTAGGGCAAGATATTTTGTGACAATCACAACAATTAATCCAGCAATGAGTGCAATAAAGGCCAGCATAGGAGAATAGAGAAAGATTGTTGTGGCAGTTGTTGTGACACCCTTTCCACCTTTAAAATGGTGCCAGAATGGGAAATTATGTCCTAATGTAGCCCCTAATCCGGCATAAAGAATGCCCATTCTACCTCCATCAAAGCATTTGATGGCAATCACAATTGCGATGACCGTTTTAAGAATATCGCCTAATAATACCAGGATACCTGGAATAATACCGATATGAGCGGTAATATTGGCCATCCCTGGATTATGCGATGTACCTAGTTCAAAAGCACTCTTTTTTGTATAAATACGACTGACAATATCACCTGTTAAGATATTTCCTAAGCCATATCCAATAATAAGTATGAATAATATCTGCATTTCTATCACCAACAGTATTCTACAAAATTATGGTGGTTCTATCAATGTTTTTAGCTTTATAAAAGTGGTCTTTGTGTGTATAATAGTCAATGCGCTAAGGAGATGTATATGAAAGATTTTTGGTATGAATTAAAACATGTAGAAAAAGATACAGGTGCAAGATATGGTATTCTCCACACACCACATGGTGATGTCGAGACACCCATGTTTATGCCCGTAGGTACTCAGGCCACTGTTAAAGGTATATGGCCAGAGATGTTGAAAGAGATGCAGTCACAGGTTGTTCTTGCGAATACATATCATTTATGGTTAAGACCAGGTGATGATGTTGTGAAACAGGCTGGTGGCTTACATAAGTTTATGAATTATGATGGACTAATCTTAACGGATTCTGGTGGGTTCCAGGTATTCTCTCTTGGTAAGATGAGAAAGATAGAAGAAGAAGGTGTTACTTTTAGAAGTTATATTGATGGTTCTAAGTTATTCCTCTCACCAGAGAAGTCTATTGAGATTCAGGAGAATCTTGGGGCTGATATTATTATGAGTTTTGATGAATGTGCGCCTTACCCATCAGATTACTACTATATGAAGAATTCTGTTGAACGTACTTTACGTTGGGCAGAGCGTGGTCTTAAGGCACATAAGCGTGAAGATCAGGCCTTATTCGGTATTGTCCAGGGGGGAGAATTTGCGGATTTAAGAGAGCTTTCAGCTAAGACACTTGCTTCAATGGACTTCCCAGGATATTCCATTGGTGGTACTTCTGTTGGTGAACCTAAGGATGTTATGTATCAAATGATTGATGATTCTGTCAAATGGTTACCAGAAAACAAGCCACGTTACTTAATGGGTGTTGGTAATCCAATTGACCTGATTGAAGCTGCGATGCGTGGTATTGATATGTATGACTGTGTTCTTCCTACAAGAGTGGCGAGACATGGGGCATTAATGACACATCATGGTCGTATGAATATTAATAATGAAAAGTATAAATATGACTTCACACCTATTGATGATCAATGTAATTGTTATGCATGTAAGAACTATACAAGAGCTTATATTAGACATCTACATAAAGAAGATGAAATCTTTGGTAAGAGCTTGATGTCTATTCATAATGTGCAGTTCTTATTGGATTTATCTAGGGATATTCGTGAAGCTATTAAGAATGATCGTTTGTTGGAATTTAGAAAAGAATTCCTAGATGCATATGGTCATAATGTATATGAAAGGGCGTTTTAGTCATGGAAGAAAAGAAAACTATGGATATTGAGCTATTTGATTATGATTTACCACATGAATTAATAGCCCAGACTCCACTTGAAAAAAGAGATACATCAAGACTCATGGTCTTACATAAACCAACAGGAGCAGTAGAACATAAACATTTCTATGATATCCTTGATTATTTAAAACCAGGTGATGTTATTGTAAGAAATAATACAAAGGTTATTCCTGCTAGATTATTTGGTACAAAGGAAGAAACAAATGCACATGTCGAAGTACTTTTATTAAAGAATACACATGATGATGTTTGGGAATGTCTTTGTGGTAATGCCAAAAAAATCAAGGAAGGAAGTGTTATATCTTTTGGTGATGGTAGACTTAAAGCAAAGTGCTTAGAAGTAAGGGATGAAGGTATTCGTGTCATGGAAATGATCTATGATGGTATTTTCTATGAAGTCTTAGATCAGTTAGGTATTATGCCTCTACCTCCATACATCAAGGAAAAGCTTGATGATCCTGACCGTTATAACACTGTTTATGCCAAGGTTGAAGGAAGTGCTGCAGCTCCTACTGCTGGTCTTCATTTCACACCTGAACTCTTTGAGAAAGTACGTGCTAAGGGCGTAGAAGTTCTTGATGTGACATTACATGTAGGACTTGGTACATTTAGACCTGTTAAAGTCGAAAATGTCTTCGAACATCATATGCATTCAGAATACTATGAAATAGATGAAGAAGTAGCTAACAAGCTCAATAAAGCCAAAGCAGAAGGAAGACGCATTATTGCCGTTGGAACAACATCATGCCGTACACTTGAAAGCAATATCAAGAAATATGGCAAGTTTACACCAACTCATGAAAACACATCCATCTTCATCTATCCTGGTTATACATTTGAAGGTATTGATGCTCTTATTACAAACTTCCATCTTCCTAAATCAACCCTCATCATGTTGGTAAGTGCTCTTGCAGGCCGTGAAAACATCCTCAATGCATATAATATTGCAGTAAAAGAGAAATATCGTTTCTTCTCATTTGGGGATGCTATGTTTATTGACAATGAATAATAACATTGATCATACAAACTATGATCTTGTGATGCAGGAAGAACTGAAGCATCTTGAAGGAAGACCAACATTACTCTTACATGTGTGTTGTGGACCATGTTCATCCAATGTCATCAAGATGTTATCTGAGTATTTTGATATCACCATCTACTATTCCAATTCCAATATCTATCCCGAAGAAGAATACAGCAGAAGATATCAAGAACTCCTCAACTTCATTCCTCGTTTCAATAAAGACTATAATCAACATATTAAAATCGTTGAAGATGCATATGACAATATCGCTTATACATCAAAACTAGAACCACTCAAAGATACAGGTGAGAAAGGCTTAAGATGCAAGCTTTGTTACAGCATGAGAATGAAGAATGCCTATAACTATGCAAAAGAGCATGACTTTGATTACTGGACTACAGTACTCTCAGTATCACCACATAAAATCTCACGTTGGATTAATGAAATAGGTAACGCATTACAACAAGATAAACCTAAATTCCTCAATTCGGACTTTAAGAAAAGAAATGGTTATCTTAAATCAACACAGATGGCTAGTGAATATGGCATGTATAGACAAGACTATTGTGGCTGTATATATAGCTATGAAGAAGCACAGGATCGCATTAACAGACAAAAAGAAGAAAGTCGTTCTAAATGAACGACCTTTTTATTTACTATGATTTTCATAACACCACAATGCAATTCTCGTAATCAACTCATCATCTATACGATCATATGGAAACTGAATAGCTCCTTTGGAATACTTATAGCCCTTCTCTTTCAATTCCTTAGTAAACTCTTCAACGCCATCTGCCCCAGGATAAATACCAACATGTTTCTTATTACATGCAAAATGTATAATGTTATGTTTCTTATGGAATGTAGGCATTCCCCAGGAAATCTTTTCTTCAGCTTCAGGAATAGCTTTTTGTATGACATGATAGACATGTTTTAAATCTTCCTGATATGTCTCATCTTGTTTTTCGATATAGCTTTCAATCTCATTCATAGCATTCACCCCACACTCATTAAAACAAAAAGAAACCGTGAAATCAATCACGGAATCTTTATGAACTATTTCTTAGAAACT
Source organism: Sharpea azabuensis DSM 18934 (assembly GCF_000702165.1). Lineage (GTDB taxonomy): Bacteria > Bacillota_I > Bacilli_A > Erysipelotrichales > Coprobacillaceae > Sharpea > Sharpea azabuensis. Next base: position 28,302 of record NZ_JNKU01000033.1, on the reverse strand, counting down.
TTTAGTTTTCTCTTTAAAATCCATACAAGAACAATAGCACTAGCTGATGCAATCAACCAGAATGACATATGTGTCATCGTATCTGCGCTTGTTGGAATAATAGATTGCGCTTCGTTTGTAAAGCTGGCTGTTGTAACATTTTCAGTTATAGTACCGTTAGTATTTTCAGAATTTACAAGTATATAACCTCTTGTTTCCTCTTCACTAACTACATATTTTGCGCCAACAGGTAAATCAAGAAGTTGAAGTGTTGATTGATCTTTAAGTTTAAAAGTACCTTCAGGTGTTTTATAACGATACAAATTATCTTCTGTTTTACTTGAAATCTTATTAAACTTAAATTTGTAAACCGTTTTCCCATCAAAAGTATAATGGAAATCTCTTGCTGCTAGGTCAGCAGATGGACTTTGTATTTCAAGATTAAAATCAAACTTAGTATCATCAGATTTTGAACTATTTGTAACAGTTTTATGTATATTAAGTTTTCCATCATACTTAACATTTAATCTGTTAACAAATATCGCACCATCACTGTCATACTTTACGATTGATTCAAGCTTATCTGTATCAGGATTCATTTGTAATAAAACTTTCACAGCTTCCTTATGTTGGTCATAAGTAATCGTCTGACCATTAATTGATGGTTTGACCTTTGATTCATCCTCTTCAACTATATAGTAATCTTTACCAGGCATATCAGCTGCTGAAAGCGTCATCTTCTTGAATGTTACTTTACCAGTATCATCATTCTGCTGTGTATCAATGAGATTATTCTGGGAATCATAAAGTTTAAAAGTAAACTTGTTTTCAGATAGTGATATTTTATCGAATACTTTTGTCGCATAGAGTTGTACTTCTACTGTTTGAGGTACATTTTCAATAGCACCGATATCTTTATACTGATCATTTTCACCATCACGCAGGTGAATTACAACTGATTGATATGGTTTACCTGTACCTTTTTGATTAATATCGTATCCTTCAGGTGCTGCTGTTTCTTTCACTATATAATACTTACCAATCTCAAGATCCTTTAGCCCTGTTTTCAATACCCCTGTTTCATCAGTTGTATATGTTTTAGAATATACTGGTTTACCACTTGCATCATTCAAAATTTTACCACTTTTATCTGTTTCATATAAAGTAAATGTTGCATTAGGCAATGGCTTACCACTTGTACTATCAACTTTCTTTAAAGTTATACCACCACCAACATATTTATCCTCGATATCATCTACAATTACACCATCACTATTTCCAACACTTATCATTTTTTGGTTATCAGATTCAGTAACATCAAACATAAATGATGTATTATTTTTCAAATAACCTGTTGGTGCTGAAATTTCTTCAAGAATATACTTACCAACAGTAAGGCCAACAGTACGGTCCATACGATAAATACCACCAATACCAGCACTATTTGTTGTAAATTCTAAATGGTCTTCTCCATTACCAAACTTTTTTGTTGTATCTTTTGTACCATCAGCATTTGCATGATAAACAGCAAATGTTGCACCACCAACAGGAGCTTTTGAAGAAGTATTATCTACTTTCTTTACTTGCACACCTGCATATGCTTGATCATTAGCACCTTCAATAGATAATAGGTTTTGCATTTGGTCTTTCTCTGGTGATAAATTCAATTCAGAAGGAACATAGATGTAAAGATTATATTTTTCTTTATCAGGAATATCATTATATGTATGACCTACTATTTTAGCTTTAAGCTTTGCACTTATTCCTGATGAATAATCATTAGTGAAATGCCAAATATCATCTTGATCATATTGACCATTATGTCCACCATATTCACTCCAATAGATTAAAGCTATTAACGCTTCAGTCATATTGTTTCCTAATTCTTTATAGCCTGTATTACCTTCATCAAGATAATCCATGATATAATTTGAAACTCCTGAATCAGATGTATTAGATGTTACATCTTTTTCAATAGCTACTTTATCAAAATAACCACTAGGTGCTAAACGATTGTGATCAAGACAGTAACCGTGGAAAGTATTTTGTGGTGTATGAACTTCCCACATATTACCTTCTTTAACATAACCATCAGCTACATAAAGAGGTCTTGAAGCACTAGATGGTGCTTCATTAGTTTTCTCATATATACCAGCCATGTCCTTGTAGAAATTTGTGTTGGTTTCTTCATTGGAGAAAACAACATTCTTAAAGTTCTTATTTGGACCAATATATTTCCAGTTACCATCAATACCTAAACTAGAATATGTTTTATAATCTCTAGCATGCCAATTTTCGCCTAATGTTAATTTTGTTAAAGCATCATTTCCTCTTAATGGCGTATTGGCATCATTAGCTGCATCATTTGAAATAGCACCATTAAAAGAACTTAAATTCACCTCTTCTAAATAACTATTCCAAGCTGCAAATAATTTTGTTTCCTTCAAATTAGTGGTATCAAATGAAGATACATCTAGTTTTGTCAAACCAACTTTATTTAGCCAGGCATCTGACATATTCATAAACATGCCTTCCATGGTAACAACATTTTTTGTCGTAAATTGACTGCCATCACCACTAAAGATAACCTGATTTGAGTCATCCGATACGCCAACATACTTTAGAAAATAGTCACCTTCAAACATATAGGACATATCAGTGACATTTTCGGTATTTAGTCCTCTGAGATCTACCTTTTTTAGGTTCACGCAATACGCAAAGAGTTCTTTTAAACTATCACTTGCCTTTACACTAACTACTGTACCATCATCTCTTTTATATGAATTGAAAGAAATGGATGTTATACCAGTATGTTTATAAACATCACCACTTAAGACTATTTGATAATCAACGTTATTAATTTTTACTGTTGCTGGGATGCTTAAATCAGTTTGTGTTCCATTGTACTTTGTGAGAGTTATTGTATGAGTATGATCGTCTCTAGATGCTTGATAGTCATTAATCCAACTGGCATCACCACTAAATGTAGGTTGTTGATACACTTTAACATTTAAAGTTGCTGTAGCATTGCCTGGATTAGCATCATCTTTTGTATAATTTACTTTAAAATACAAACCTCCACCATTCTTAGGTAGTTCAGTTGTAATTGTAAGATACCAAAGTTTATCATCTTTTTTTGAAGCTTACCATATTTATCTAATTCTGTACTTGCTTTACCGTCTTTATCAGTGTTAGAAATACCTGTAATTTTTGAAGCTTCAACATTTAATAAATGAGCTAACACTTCACTTAGATTTATTTCTTTGTTTAATGTTACATCATAATAGAATGTTTTATTCTCCACAATAAAATCTAAGACGTACGTAGAAAACCCAGTAGTTTCACCAGTTACAGTGTCATCAGATTTAGTAAGCTTAAGAGATTCTAATTTAAGATTATCATCTATGTGATAGACATTAGTTGTATAGCTTTTAATATCATCATTAGTAAAGGATATATTGACCTTACCTTTGGATGTATCAGGTTCTATTTCCTCTCCTTCTTTATTCTTCATTGTGATATCAAGGGCAACTTGTTTGATACTCTTTTGATCTGCTTGTTGTTGTGAGGCAACAAGAGTATCTTCTTTGGGCGTTAGGTTAACTTCTTTGACTTCCAGAGTTGTTCCTTCAGGAAATACTTCTGGATCAGCACTAACAGTTACTTTCGTACCATTAATACTTTGCTCGGCAATAAATGTGTCTCTTGACTCATTTTCTGCACGTGTAGATAAAGGAAAGACAACAGAAAATACTAAGACCAATGCAACAGCAATACTTAATAACTTTATATGCTTTATTTTATGCATTTTTTGTCCTCCTTTAATCTCATTAATAATATAAACACAATAGCAAGTGAAACAATCGTCATTACGCTATAGAACATTATTGGTGTACTATCACCTGTTTTTGTTTCTTTGCCTGTGTTCTTTTTTGTGGTAGTTTGTGTTTTTGGTACATCTTTCACGTTATTGAAGATAGCTTTTGCATCTTTGTCGCTAGAGCCTTCTTTATAAATTGTGACAACATGCGTATCCGTACCAATAAAAACAGTTATATGATATACAGTTGCATCATATTTGATTGCTGAATCATTACCAGTAAGCTGATGTAATTGATAGGTATATGTGCCTGTATGCGTATAGTTAAGAGTAATCGTGCCTTGACCATTAATAGTTATGGGGTTAGTACTTGGCAAATAGTCATCAGGACTTGTAGCTTTGAGTTCTAATTGCCCCTGTGTATGCTGCTTATTTAGCATAAGTTCAACAGGTATCTCAATGGATACTGCTTCTTTTGCACTAACACTTTGTAATGGTATCAATGAGAACAAAGAGACAAGAAATAGTTGAATGATATATCTTTTTTTCATTTTGCCTCCTCTAAATGACCGAATACAATAACACGGTCTTCTGTATCTGGGTATTTACATGTTGATAATGCGATGATTTTTTGACTTGTACTTGGTGTATTGTCATAGTATTTAGCATGTTTAGTAATATATTGGTTGAGTTCAGTAATTGAAGTTGTTGTAGGAGAAAAGATGAGGGAGTTTGTAGCCTGGCTTTCTAGTACCGCAAATATTTTAATTTTATATTTTTTATTTGTTTTTGTTTTTAACCAGCCATCCTTATGCTTATCAAAATAATCTTGTTCTAGATATTTATCCAAAGCACCAAACATGGCTCCTTGTTCCATATGATGACCATACAGCAAAGAATAATCATCAGTAAACTGGGGATTATTGCGATAATCCAAGAATATACTTCCAGACAAGGAATATTCTCCATAGGGATCCATATTCAAATATTTGGAATTATCTTCCCCTTGCATAACAGGATAATCAATCTTTGTCTTTTTCACCTTCACCCAGGCAACACATTCCTTCGATAATTTACCTAACTTATTTGTATCACTATCAAAATCAGGTCTAAAAGCAAGAAGACTATTATCATTGGCATGATAGTAGACATGAATCGTATCAATTAATGCATATGTACATATGAGAAAGCATAGTATTGCTATTACAATAACAATACGATCAAATGCTCTATTTACATGTCCAACAACATTATCAACAAACATTTAAAATCCTCTTCTCCTCATAGAAATAAGTAAAGGTCCATGCACATCACTCACCTTAATAGCACCATAAGTCCTACTATCATTCATATCCTCACGATAATCATTCAAGATAAAGACATAACCCTTAGGTACCTTATAAGGATACTTCACACTGGAATCAGCCTTAGCCGTCTTATAAAAGACTTCTTCAGCAGGCTGCACATTATTCACCAGTAACTTACCTTTACCAGTAATCGTTACAGTCTGTCCTGCCTTGGCAATGATTCTACCAACCCTTTTCTTACCACCATGCTTATAAATAACTGCTGACTCTACAGAAATAGGTGCTAACCTATTTGTCACAACAAGATCTCCATCTTTGATTGCTGGATACATATTGTTACCATAGTGGATTTGGATATCTAGCACAAAGCTAAATATCCCAACCACTACAAGTACATAGAGTGCAATTTTCATCACAAATTTTAATAGCGTTTTATGACTATCACTTTTCAACACATACACCCCTTAATTCATAATTACTGCTTAGCTGTTCTTCTCATCTTTACAATAATGAATGCTGCAAGAACAAATGCACCTACTGCAAATGGAGCTACTGCAAAGATGATACCTGTAGGAACTGTACCACTCTTATCGTTGTTGAATGTAATTGTAACATTGCCAGTTAAGCTATCATCGGCAACAGTCTTATTTTCTTTAACGACAGAAGCATTTTCTTTATTAACAGTATCATTACCAATTGCTTCTACAGACTTTAATTCATAATGATTCTTATCTGTTTCTTCAACATTATATGAAGCACCTTCATTTAAACCAACAACCTTATATGACTGACCAGCTTTTAACTTAATAGTTTTGGTAACACTACCTGTATTTGTTTCAATGTTCTGTTTTGTTGCATCATCTGTTGAAGTTGTAACAACAGCAAGTGTAGTATTAGGATTTGCGCCATTAATAGTTAATGTATAAGTGAATTCATCATCAGGGTTAGCCTGGTTACCAGTTGCTTTTTTAACGATTTCTAAATCATGTGATTTATATTCATTTACGAAACCAGTATTCTTACCTTTGTTTGTTAAATTTGTACCTGTTGTAATCTCTGCATCTGGATCTGCATGTAATACATAACCATCGATTACTAATGCTTGCTGAGCATTTCTTGATACATATACATCTAATACCTTTATTGAATCATCTTTTGTGAAGTAGCTACTTGTAGGATTTTGTTCAGTGATAAGATAACGATAAATACCAGCTGCTGGGAAATCTACCTTTGTAAAGTCAACAGTAACATCTGATACAAAAATCTGTTTACCATCTGCTGTAACACCTGTTGCACTGTCATCTTTAGATGATCCACTGCTGAAAGTTGCGTCACCCACTACAACATCATTAGGTGTAGGACCAGCATTGATTTTTCTTGTTTTATCACTTGCAGCTTTTTCATCACCAGATGCAACTGTGAATTTAAAGCCTGCTGTAGGCGTAGTAGCACCCTGTTCAACCTTTAAGTATTTTTTAAACTGAGTTGTTGTACCATTAACAGCATATACAGGAGCAAAAGCAGCAGCACTAGAGAATACCATAGCAGTTGTCATAACACCAGCGATAAGTTTCGATTTGAAGTTTTTCATTATAAATTTTCCTCCTTAAAAATTTCAAATTTCGAAAATAATAGGGCTAATCAAATAAATTCTTTGCACTTTTTAACAATATTTTAGCATTATCCTAAACTAATTTTTCACTCCCTTTCTTGATATTTACTTAGCCTAAGAGCATATCCTTCCTTCATCAGTTAGCGCAGCTTCCTAGTAAGTAAAAGCTTACGTCACAAGCTTGTCTTCACTATAGCATAATAAATATCATTTCCACGTGATATGCTTTGTAGATATTTATGCTACTTAATTAACACATTTTCTCATATGTTACACTCTTTCACACATTTTTACCCTATTCATACCAATATAATAACCCTTCTTCATTTTATATTGGTATCCAATTCCTCATTATATGTAACTCTCTATTTTTACATAATTGTGGTGGTGTGTTGAAGCGATATCACTTACAGTTAGAGTAATATAAGCAAAATGGAATTGCAACATATTTTTGTCTTTTTGCTAAAATATCATGTTATTTATATTTTACTATTTCACTACTACTTATAGGGTATAAAGACAAACAAAAAACAAGCAGGTCTTCCTGCTTGCTTAGTCCTTCATTTTACCTTCTTTTTTCAGTTTATCTAAGAAGATTCTAATTTTTGATGTAGCTTCTTTGAGCTCTTCAAGTGAGTAAGCGTAGGATACACGAATAAAGCCTTCGCCACTTTCTCCAAAGGCATTCCCTGGTACACAGGCAACCTTTTGGTCATTCAACAATGCTTCACAGAATTCCTCACTTGTCATTCCTGTACTCTTAATACATGGGAAGACATAGAAAGCGCCATGTGGTTTAAATGTCTTTAAGCCCATATCATTGAATTCCGTTACGCAGAAGTTTCTTCTTGCTTCATAGGCCTGGCGCATTTCTTCAACTTCTTCCTGACAATAACGTAAACCATCAATAGCCCCATATTGTGCAGCTATTGGTGCAGACATCATAATATATTGATGAATCTTACACATTGCTTTGGATAAAACAGGATTTGCAAGAACATAGCCTAAACGCCATCCTGTCATTGCAAAGGCTTTAGAGAAACCAGAGATCACAACGATTTGATCTCTTACTTCTGGGAAGCTGGCAAGTGATGCAGGTGTTTCTTCATAGCTAAGCTCCGCATAGATTTCATCACTTATGACAATAATGCCTGATTCTTTAATGATTGGTACAAGTTTCTGATAGTCTTCTTTGGTCATGAATCCACCTGTTGGATTAGATGGATAGTTGATTAGAAGCACTTTTGTTTTTTCTGTAATAGCATTCTTGAGTTTCTCTGGTGTCAGTTTGAACTGATCTTTTTCTTCTAGATTGATATGTACAGGTACACCACCAGATAATATTACAGCTGGTTCATAAGCAACATATCCAGGATCAAGAATAATCATTTCATCACCAGGATTTATCAAGGCTCTGGTTGCGATATCAATACCTTCAGAACCACCTGCTGTAACAATGATCTCTTTTTCCGGATCATATTTCACATTAAATCGACGATTATAGTAGTTTGATATTTCCTCTCTTAAAGCAATCAAACCACGATTAGCTGTATAGAATGTTTTTCCTTTTTCTATTGAATAGATAGCTGCTTCTCTAATCTTCCATGGCGTTGTAAAATCTGGTTCACCAACACCTAATGAAATAACCCCCTCCATCTGATTCGCAAGATCAAAGAACTTACGTATACCTGATGGTTTAATTGTTGAAGCAACATGACTAATCTTCTTTGTATAGTCCATTTATGGTGTCACCACCAATCGATCTTTCTTTCCATCTTCATCTTCAACCATAACAATTCCACTATTCTTATATGGCTTTAAGACGAAAGTCGTTGCCGTTTCAGTCACCCCAGAAATAGGTGCTAACTTACTAGCGACAAAGTGTGCCACTTCTTGCATTGTATGCCCTTTTATCATACATACAAAATCATAACGACCACTCAACAAGTACATTGATTCAACTTCTTCAAACTTATAAATACGTGAAGCAATACGATCATACCCATATTCTCTTTCTGGTGACGCTTTAATTTCAATCATTGCGGTAACGATATCCGTATTGGATTTATCCCAATTAATAATCGTATGATATCCGGCAATAACTTTTTCTTTTTCAAGTTCAGTGACCCTATTGATGACATCTTCTTTAGATTCATCTAAAACAGCTGCAAGATCGCGCATCTTAATTCTTGCATTCTTCTGCATGACAGCAAGCAGGAGTTTATCATCCATATCATTATCCTCCTCATCATTTCCTTCATTATAGCTACTTTATTTCCTTCTTACAAGCTACGCTTCAAAGAACCTGAAAAACCCTAAAAGAAAAAACATAATTCACTAGTGATTATATCTATGATAAATCTAGGACTCTATATAATATACAATGAGTTGTATGAGAGTGGGCTTCTTGTAACACATTTTATTCAGCGTTTTTGATATGCAATCGTAATTATAGTATGCCTCATTTTATAGTTTTATTATATTCATTTAGGATACCCTTATTTTAAAAACAGCCGTAATTATTTGGTTTGTATTGGTCGTGAATGACCTATCACCTAAAGGCAATGGGCTTCTAAGAGCTTACGGCTCCATTTAGGAAGATTGATACTTAAGCTTCCACCACGTAAGTTAGGAGATTCTTATTCTTACAGGCGTATCCACTTCCGTATAATATTCATATCTACAACGCTACTTTTACGCATGATATTTAGTGCTCCATTGACATCAGCTTTTTTCATCTAATCATTGAGGTTATTGTTACAATCTATCTTTTTCCGCCTCTTAGAAGGCCTTTTGCCAAAACGCTGTTTATCTTCGATAGACTGCAGGCGCACATTTTCCTTATTAAGCCACTTGTTGATATTTTTTAGGTTCCTGCCGCCAGATTCTTTAAGTATTTGTTGCACCATATTAGAATTAAGAGCCTTATAGTTGGGACTTTTTAAGTAAAGTATAATTTCTAACGCATCTTAAGACCTCGCCTTTGGTAAAGCAATGCTGATGAACATTGTAGATTGCTCCGTTGGTGAGATTTTTACATAATGGCACAATTCCTTAATTGATTTGTGATCTTTATTAGACAGGTGCTTTATAGTAAGATACATAAGTTTTTCTCCTTCTTGCAGATTCAGGAAGAGATTCCTATATTATTATACAGCATTTTGGTAAAAGACCTGTTCTCGTAAATTTACGCCACTTATCCCACCCTCTAAAGTCGTGGGTTTTCTGACTATGATTTTATAAGCGTTTTCTAGTTTTTAGCTTATAGTTTTTGTTTAGGTTATATAATTCATGATAAGCATGTGATAAAATGAATATACGACTTAATGGAGGTGTCAAATGTGAATGAAACATTTTATGTAGCCAGCTATGGCAAAGGAGACAAACGTGGTGTTTATATCGTCAACATGGATAAAGAAACGCTACATTTAGAACTTCTTGAACATATACTAACGCCAGACTTTCCTTCTTATATGATTACCACGCCACACACTCTTTATATTTCTTATAAGAATGCAAGAAGTACAAATGATGGAGGTGGATTGGGATCATTTTCTATCAAAGGTGATCAGCTTGTTCTTAATAATAATTATTCATCGTCAGGAAGAAGCTATACACACTTATGCATCAGTGATGATCACAAATATATTTTTGCTGCTAACTATCATATTGGAGCAACAGCTGCTTATGCTTTAGATCATGGCCGTATTGATCATAAGATTATTGCAGTTAGACATACAGGCTTAGGTCCTGATTTACTTAAACGCCAGACAGGTCCTCATGTCCATAATGTCGGCTTTACACCAGATGGTCGTTTCCTTTATGCTGTCGATTTAGGTGCTGATAAGATTGTTATGTATCATTATCAAGATGGTGGTAAGCTTGTGGAAGATACTGAATATACTGTAAATGTTCAGCCAGGTTCCGGTCCACGTCATCTGATATTCTCTAAGGATGGTCGTTATGCTTATCTTTCTTGCGAAATCGCAAATACGGTTATGGTCTTTAAGTATGTTGATGGACGCTTGTTGATGATTCAAAATGTCAGCACATTACCTCATCACTTCAAAGGCTTCTCTGCTGCAGCTGCTATTCGCTTGACATCTAGTGGTGAGCATCTCTTTGTCTCTAATAGAGGACATGATTCTATTGCAATGTATCGTGTTAATAAGGAAAATGGCAAGATATCCCTACTCTATATGGTACATTGTGCAAGTGAGCCGAGAGATTTTAATATTCTTGATGACCAATATCTGATTGTTGGATGTCAAAAAGAGAATAAATTACAGGTTATGACTTTTGATGAAGAAAATGAGAAACTCTTGCTTTCAGATCAAGAACTAGAAATACCTGAACCCGTATGTATTACTTTCAAAAAAGAATAATCATTAAAGATGGAATAGATAAATGACTATTCCATCTTTTTAATAAGATTGATAGCATTGTTTTACATATGACATTTCTTAGCCTTTTTATACTACGATATTCTCTTTAGATAATATTTAATATTCTATATGACTGACTAGAGGTGATTCTTAGAGCTCACTTATATAGCTATTCATAACCAATTTCTTTTTGCAAGCTTTATTAATAGCTCATTCTCAAAACCAAGATATTATATTCCAACGCCTTCTTCATCAAGCGCATTAATCGTACTTATGTATTTAACGCACGATAATTTATCTATAAAAAAAACCAAAAGTTTGCAATAACTTCTGGTTCTCATAAATAAACACTGCAGCAATAACCTATAGTCTTTTATTATTATAGGTATGCTTTACCTCTAGCATATGTCTGAACAACATCATACTGATCATTCAAGACAACAATATCAGCATCATAGCCGACATTTAATTTACCCTTACGATCATCAACCTTTAAAGCTCTAGCAGGATTAAGTGTACATGAGTTAAGGGCATAATCAAATGGAACACCTGCTTCTTCAACAACAATCTGTAAACCACGGTTGATTCTTAATGTACTACCGGCAAGTCCCTTTGTACTTGTCAGATGTGCTGAACCATCAGGGTAAACTTCAATTTCATTACCACCAAAGATATGTTTAGATCCACATGGACAGCCTTTAGCCATTAATGAGTCAGAAATCATGATGACATGGTCACGCCCCTTAGCCATATAGTAATTATTAAGGGAGTTGACATTGGAATGATTACCATCACAAATAACTTCACCATAGACATCACGCATACGGAATGCTGCCCCAACAAGACCAGGAGCACGGTGATGGAATGGTGACATTCCATTAAAGACGTGTGTCATACTCATAGCACCATGAGCAACTGCCATACGTGCTTCTTCATAAGTCGCCCCAGAATGACCTTGGCTGACTAATACACCATGCTGTGATGCATATTCAATAAGCTTATAGCCTTTATCATGCTCTGCTGCAACTGTAATAACTTTAATCAACCCTTTAGCATCTTTCTGATATTGTTTGAATTCTTCAAGATTTGGAGTTACACAATACTGTTCTGGCTGAGCACCTTTGAACTTCTGATCAAGATATGGACCCTCAAAATGAATACCGAGAATCTCCGCACCTTCATAGCCTTCTTCAACAACATTAGCCACATTCTTAACGGCATTAGAGAGAACTTCATGACTTTGGGTAATTGTCGTAGGACAGATACCTGTAACACCTTCCTTAACAATCTCTTTCATCCAAGTTCTTAAACCTTCCGGTGTTGCATCATTGGTATCCCATGTCTTATATCCATGTGTATGTATGTCAATGAAGCCTGGGACAATACGATCATTACCGTAATCAACATCGACTGGTTTTGTATCATATTCTAAAACATCAACAATCTTTTCACCGCTCATTTCAATCTGTGCTGCCATAAACTGACCAGCAATCCAAACACGTTTACTTTGAATAATCATAAATTACCTCCTTCATTATCCTATACTTATTTTATACCCTATTTCGTACAAAACAATTACCATAATGCACTATTAATTTGTAATTTTTAATATGAAGAGGAAAATACATGACATTTTCTATATAATAGAGGTAAAGAAAGAGGTGTTGTACATGATTAGAGTTATTAATGTAGTTATTGTCATTGCTGTTGTCATGATGAGTGTGATTAGTCAGTTAAACGGGCATTCTGATCATCGCCAGCGATACGCATTGATGTATCGATATGAATTTTTGTAAAACCGGCACCAACATAACAACGAATAAGTTCTGCAGCTTCCTTCATTGCTTCAGCTTCAGGTTTATCATTAAAAGTAAGTGGACCTAAGTGGTCACCACCCAAGAATAACTTTGCATTGTTAAAGCCAATCTCAATATTGCTCCAAAGGAATATATCAGCAATCTCAAACTGCAAAAAAGCAAAGAACTGATCAAAGAAAGCAAATATACGATTTCCGAGATTGCTTCAATGCTAGGTTTTTCTTCCATTCATTACTTCTCACGTCGCTTTAAGCAGAAATTCGATATTAATCCAACCGAATATGCCAACAAGATCATTAAATCCTAATATTCAAATTCAGAAAATATAAATACTCCCTCTTGCTTATGTGTTAAAATATTCACATAGCGAAGGGAGTTTTATTATGAAGTTTGAAAAATTATTTACGCCTTATAAAATAGGCAAAATGGAAGTCAAGAACCGTCTGGTGATGTCACCAATGGGAACGAATTCCGCATTCACAAATGGAAGAAAGGATGAACAAGAGATCGATTATTTCATTCGTCGTGCTAAGGGCGGTGTTGGGATGATTATCAATGGCTGTCAGATGCTGAACGAAGTCATTGCCCAAGGTTCAATGGAAGGCTATCTTGATAGCTATTCTGTATTGCCTGCTCTCACATCAATGGTTGATGGTGTGCATCGCTATGGTACACGTATTGTTTGTCAGATTTCTCCAGGTACTGGTCGTAACGCCTTTCCTGATACAATGGGCAGACCACCAATGAGTGCTTCTGCTATTCCTAGCGCCTTTGATCCAAATGTCATCTGTCATGCTCTGACAAAAGAAGAAATTGATGAAATCATGAAGGGAACAGAATTTGCGGCTGGTTTGGCCCGCGATGCAGGTTATGATGCCATTGAAATACATGCTCATGCTGGCTACTTAATTGATCAGTTCATGAGTGCTTGCTGGAATAAGCGTGATGATGAATATGGTGGAAGTGCTGAAAATAGAACACGTTTTGCTAGAGAAATGGTTGCTGCTATAAGACGTGCTGTTGGCAAAGATATGCCTATTCTCTTTAGAATGTCACTGGATCATCGCTTTGAAGGTGGTCGTACATTGGATGAATCGATGGCCTTACTTGAGGCTTTAGATGATGGTAATATCGATGCATTTGATATTGATGCTGGTTGTTATGAAACACTTGATTATATCTTCCCACCTGCATATTTAGGCACAGCTTGTATGGACTATGTCTGTAAGGAAGCGAGAAAACATACCGATAAAGTTCTCTTGAATGCCGGTACACATGATCCTGAATCCGCTCTTCGTCTAATTGAATCAGGTGAAGCTGATTTTGCCATGCTTGGTCGTCCATTAATTGCCGATCCTGATTTGCCAAACAAACTGATGCATGATCATCGTGAACAGGTTAGACCTTGCTTAAGATGTAATGAATTCTGTATCGGCCGTATCTGGAACAATCATACAAAACTAAGCTGTGCTGTTAATCCAGAAGCAATGGAGGAAGTGAGATTCCATATCACAAAAAGTGAACAGCCACAAAATGTCATTATTATCGGTGGCGGTCCATCTGGCTTAGAAGCTGCAAGAGTTGCTGCTTTAGAAGGCCATCATGTTGCGCTTTATGATGCCAATAAACGACTAGGCGGTACAATGCGTACAATCGCAACTGCAAAATTCAAAGAAAAGATTGCCCAGCTTGCTGACTACTATGAAGAAGAACTGACAAGACTTCATGTTGATGTCCATCTTAATACCTATGTAACAGGAGATGAGGACTTCCTTAAAGCAGCTGACCATATCATTGTTGGAACAGGTACAAAGCCATTCACACCATCAATTCCTGGTATCGAAGATAAGAGAGTCATTGATATTATAAGTGCACATAAAGATGAATCTCAAATTAAAGGAGAACATGTTGTCATCTGTGGTGGTGGCTTATCCGGATGTGATGCTGCATTAGAACTTGCTAGTGAAAAAGGCAAAGATGTCACAGTTGTCGAGATGATGGATGAATGTGCTAAAGATGCTATGTTCATCAACAAGATTACCCTCTTTAGAAAGCTTGCCGAAAGTCATGTCACATTATTGACTAACACAAAGGTTACAAGCATCCAGGAGGATGGTGTCCATTGTCAAACAAATGAGGGAGAAAAGATTCTTAGAGCAGATACAATCATTTCTGCCTTTGGCATGCGTCCAGTCACAGATATTGCTGATAAGATTGATGCTAAATACCACTTAAAAACAAGAAAAGTTGGAGATTTATTCAAGCTTGGTAAGATTGGTGATGCAATTAGAGAAGGCTATTATGCCGGTAGTGCAATTGAATAGTGTTGAAAAAAGGTATTGAGGTTGATCCCCAATACCTTTTCTTTAGTCTTTCTTGTTTAAGATTTCCATGAACTGTTCACCTGTGATTGTTTCATTAAGATAAAGGAATTTTGCAAGTTCATGTAATTTATCTTTGTTTTCATTAAGAATATTGATTGCTTTTTGATGTTGTTTCTTGACCAAGGCAACAACTTCTTCATCAATCTTACGTTGTGTATCACTTGAAGCTGCAAGTGAAGCATCACCACCAAGATACTGGTTTGTCACAGTTTCAAATGCGACCATGTCAAAGTCACTCATACCAAATCTAGCAATCATCTGTCTAGCAATCTTTGTTGCTTGTTCAATATCATTGCTTGCACCTGTCGTTACATCACCAAAGACAACTTCTTCAGCCGCACGACCACCTGTTAATGTTGCAATCTTGTTTTCAAGCTCTTCCTTTGTCATCAGGTAATGGTTGCCTTCATCAACCTGCATTGTATAACCAAGGGCACCTGATGTTCTTGGAATGATTGTGATTTTGGTAACCGGTGCAGAGTTTGTCTGCTTAGCTGCCACAAGCGCATGACCAATTTCATGATAAGAGACAACCATCTTTTCATGATCTGTCATAATTGCATTCTTCTTCTGATAACCCGCAATAACGACTTCAATAGATTCTTCTAAGTCAGCCTGAGTCACAGCCTTACGGCCATCACGAACAGCTCTTAAGGCTGCTTCATTGACAATATTCGCCAGTTCCGCACCACTTGAGCCACTTGCCATTCTGGCTACCTTATTATAATCAATAGCGTCACTAGTCTTTACTTTCTTGGCATGAACCTTAAGAATATCTTCACGACCTTTTAAGTCAGGCAGTTCAACAGGCACACGTCTATCGAAACGACCAGGTCTTGTTAAGGCTGGGTCAAGTGATTCAGGACGGTTTGTCGCTGCCAAAATCATAACACCAGTATTTCCTTCAAAACCATCCATTTCTGTTAATAACTGGTTGAGGGTCTGTTCTCGTTCATCATTACCACCAAGATTACCACCATCACGTTTTTTACCAATCGCATCAATTTCATCGATAAAGACAATACATGGTGCTTTTTCCTTAGCTTGCTTAAACAAATCACGAACCTTTGAAGCACCCATACCGACGAACATTTCAACGAACTCTGAACCAGACATTGAGAAGAATGGCACATCGGCTTCACCGGCCACTGCCTTTGCTAACATTGTCTTACCTGTTCCAGGAGGACCTACCAAAAGGATACCTTTTGGCATTGTGGCGCCAATTTCTTTATACTTTGCAGGATTTTTTAAATAAGAAACAATTTCTGTCAAGTTCTCCTTAGCTTCATCTTCACCAGCCACATCATCGAACTTAATACCTTCTGTACTCTTGACATAGACTTTCGCATTGGATTTGCCAAAGTTACCAAGGCCACCGAAGCCTCCACCACCAAATGACATCGCATCAGAGTTATTCAGTGTATCATTCATACGTTTTCTAAAACGATTACCTAACCACCAGAAGAAAGCAATTGGGACAACCTAATAGAGAATAAAATCAAGAATTGGTGAATTCTGTGTTTGTATTTCACCTGTAAATGTTGCTCCTGATTTATAAAGCCTTTCTGTTAAGCCACTATCTTCTACTTTTGCAGTCTTGTAAGTCTTCGTTTTATCCTTGTTGGTGAAGAGGATACGATTATCTTCAATCTTAACATCCCCAACTTTCTTATCTAGCGTCATTTCAATGAACTTATTGTAACCTACCTGCTCAATTTGTGCATCTTTAATAGCAGGTAAGATTAAGAAGTTACCAACTAAGATTAATATCAAGGCAACAATATAATATCTTGCCAGCCTTTTCTTAGGATCTTTATTATCTTCTTGTATCATATATTTCACACCCCTTCAGTGCTCTTGAATACAGTATAATCCAATATACAGTAGTTCTTCAACGAAAGTGATTCTAATTGATTATTGTTAACTTAGTTTGAACATAGTAAAAAGAGATATGAAAACATACCTCTTATTTCTTAATATGAATGGTCAAGATGACTTCATCATCTGTTTCTGTTTGTTCACTATTAATATCACTGCCAACTGTCTTTTCCGCCATATCAATAGCTTGCTTAAAAGTATTGAGGACAATCTTGACATTACGGCTAAAGGCTTTCGTCTTACCTTTTTTAGGTTTTGGCGCTTTAGGTTCCAGCATGGCTTTAATACGTTTTTCTGTTTCTTCAACAGTGAGATCATTAGCCTCAATACTTCTTAACATATTATTTTGTTCTGCTGTATTGGAAAGCTTCAACAAAGCTCTGGCATGACGTTCAGTAATCTTGCGTTCTTTGACAGCTTCCTGAATAGTTATTGGTAACTGTAATAGACGTAATTTATTGGCAATAGTCGATTGTTTCTTACCCATTTGTTTTGCGAGTTCACTTTGAGTGATATTTTGTTGATCAAGGATTTGCTGGTAAGCAAGAGCTTCTTCGATAGCTGAGAGATTTTCTCTTTGAATGTTTTCGACTAAGGCTGCATTAGCTGTTTCTTGGTCATTGAGTTTTTGAATTATAACAGGGATTTCTTTAATACCGGACAGTTTGCAGGCACGATAACGTCTTTCGCCAACAACAATCTGATATTTTCTAAAACCTATTGGTCTAACGACAATGGGCTGTAATAAGCCATTCTTTTGAATACTTTCGGCTAATTCCTGTATTTTTTCTTCTTCAAAATGTGTTCTAGGCTGTTCTTTATTAGGTTCGATAAGATTTAGGTCTAAGAACTTATATGTATCTTTACGCATGTCAAAGACTTCCTTCCTACAATGGTTTCTTCTTGATCTGACCAAAGGCTCTTGGGTATTTTGCAGGTGTATTCTTCACTTTATGGATAATCAGATTATGACGGTGATCATTCTCATCAGTTAGCGTAAAAGCAACATCTTTTACTATCTTACCACCAAGCTTCTCAATTCCCTTACTTGCTTCCTTAAGCTCAGCTTCACCCTGCAAGCCCTTAAGCACAAGAAAGTCCCCGCCAACCTTAACAAGAGGCATACATAACTCATCAAGGATATTGAGTCTAGCCACAGCTCTTGCCGTAGCGATATCGAAAGACTCACGATGCTTTAAAGCAAATTCTTCAGCTCGTGCATGTACTGCTTCAACATTGTCCAAGCCTAATTCTTGAATAAGATGATTCAGGAAGGTAATACGCTTCCCTAATGAATCAACAATTGTGACATGTAAGTCTGGATAAACAATCTTTAGAGGAATACTTGGAAAACCAGCTCCTGCTCCTACATCAACAATGGATTGATTGTTGAAATCATAATCAAATGAAATTGTCAGTGAATCCAAGAAATGTTTTAAATAAACATCATCATGATCAGTAATAGCTGTGAGATTCATCTTCTCATTCCATTCTACTAGAAGTTGATAGTATCTTTCAAACTGATTTAATTGTTTTTCACTTAAGATGATACCCTTATTCTCTAAAGCTGTTTGAAAATCCATAATTATTCTCCATATTCACTCTTCAAGTATATCAATAAGACAGAAATATCAGCAGGATTAATACCTGATATTCTGCTTGCCTGAGCTACTGTTACTGGGCGCACTTTCAAGAGTTTCTCCCTTGCTTCTAATGATAGATTGATAATCTTATGATAGTCAATATCTGCAGGAATTTCTTTTTCTTCCATGCTTCTCATTTTCTCAACCTGTCTAAGTGTTTTATCGATATATCCCTTATATTTAATATTAATATTTACTCTTGTTTGTTCTTCATCAGTTAAATCTGTTTCACCAATATAATCCTTAATTAGATTATACGATACTTCTGGTCTTTGGATAAGTTCTTTTGCGCTGATACCTTCTTTTAAGCGTGTTGAACCAATTGATTCAAGAAGATTATTGATTTCTTCATCTTTTGGGGTAAAGCGAATTGTCTTCAGTCTTTCAATCTCACCATCAATTCTTGCCATCTTGTCAAGATACTGCTGGTATAGAGCATCACTTACTAAACCAACCTGATGACCATATTTTCTCAGTCTCGTATCGGCATTATCATGACGCAGCAATAAGCGATATTCCGCCCTGCTTGTCAACATACGATAAGGCTCTTTTGTGCCCTTTGTGACTAAGTCATCAATAAGAACACCAAGATAGGCTTCATCCCTTCTAAGAATCAATGGCTTTTCGCCTCTTACCTTGTGTATCGCATTAATACCGGCAATCATGCCCTGACCAGCTGCTTCTTCATAGCCCGATGTACCATTGATCTGACCAGCCGTGAAGAGATTTTTAATGACCTTTGTTTCAAGTGATGGTTTTAACTGTAATGGGTCGATGGCATCATATTCAATCGCATAGGCATATTTCAAGATTTTACAGTTTTCAAGGCCTGGCAATGCATGCACCATCTTGTCCTGAATGTCATGGGGCATACTTGTTGAAAAGCCTTGAACATAAATAGAATTCATTTCACGTGACTCTGGTTCTAAGAAGATCTGGTGTCTTTCCTTGTCTCTAAATTTGACAACCTTGTCTTCAATGGATGGACAATAACGAGGTCCAATACCTTTGACAATACCTGAATACATTGATGATTTATCAAGATTATCAAGAATCAGCTTATGAATTGTTTCATTCGTATAAGTTAACCAGCATGTATCCTGTTCTTCAACAGGAATAAATTTGGTTGTTTCATAGGAGAAGGCAAGTTTCGCATTCGTCCCTGGCTGAACTTCCGTCTTGCTGTAATCTATTGTATCAGCAGCAACACGTGGTGGCGTCCCTGTTTTTAAACGCTGGATTCTAAAGCCTAAGTTCGCTAGTTTGCCTGAAAGATACTTTGAATAACGTTCGTTATCTGGTCCACTAGGTGTTTTTGTCGCCCCAACAAGAATTTCTGCTTTTAAATATGTTCCTGTTGTCAGGATTGTCGTTGTACTTTCAAAAACACGTCCATCCTCAAGAATAACACCTTTACATACACCGTCTTCCACAACAAGATCCTCTACCATGCTTTCAACAATATCAAGATGATCCTGATTACGAAGTACTTGCTGCATATAGCGAGGATATTTTTTCTTATCTTCCTGTGCTCTTAACGCCTGTACGCCTGGACCTTTGGCAGTATTAAGCATCTTCATCTGGGTATAACAAGCATCTGCGCTCTTTCCCATCTGACCGCCAAGTGCATCGACTTCACGCACAATAATGCCCTTAGCAGGACCACCTATAGCGGTATTACATGGCATCTGGCCTGCATTTTCAAAATGACTTGTGATTAATAATGTTTTTAAGCCCACTCTAGCTGGTGCTAGGCAAGCTTCGATGCCTGCATGTCCGGCACCTACTACAATGACATCATACATAAATGTACCTCTTTTCGCATTAGAAACTATACCACAATCATATTGTCTTTTCAATCAAAGGACATGTATAATAAGGATGGTGATGAATTATGAAAAGTATTGATATTTTGAGAGATTTTAAGAATTTTGCTGTACTTGGAGCAACCATCGATGAAGAGAAGTATGGCTTTAAGATTGTGCAACGCTTATGTGAGATAGGCAAAACAGTTTATCCTATTTCTCCTAAGTATGAAGAAGTGAATAGCTTAAAGGCTTATAAGAGCTTACTTGCGATTGAACGTCCGATTGATGTTGTTGTCTTTGTCATCAACAAGAAGTTTGCATCACAATATATTGCAGAGATGCGCGAACTTGGAATTGGTTTTGCCTGGATGCAGCCTGGTACATATGATGATAATCTCATCAATGATATTCAGAGCCTTGGCATTACACCTATTAAAGACTGTGTTCTCATTGTTTCAAAGGAACTATGATGATGGAGATTTCAAAGCTATTAACGATACCACTCTATACACCACTTTATAGTGATGATTTAGATATGGTGAATGGCTGTGGTACACCTATTTTAAGAAGAAGTACGGATGACTCACAACGTTCTATCTTCTTCTTTACTTCTTTAAATGCAATCTATCATTTCATTGAAGAAGATGGCGGTATTGTCGATGATGTCTATCCCTTTGCCTTAGTACAGAAAAACACATTTATCGAACTTCTACAAAAAGCCTATGCTCTTGGGATGACGCATGTTGACTTCAACCTCAACGAAGAGAACCATATTGCCTATAAACTCGACTACTTCTTTAAACAAAGTCATATTGAACCAACACATAATAACATTACATCAATAGGTACATATCCTATCTACAACTATTATGACCCCTATAAACTTACCCAAGCACAGATTGATAACCTCTCTACCAACTACACACAAATGAGTCTCCCTGAGCTCATTTATGCCTATCACAAAACACCTGACAAAGCCATTCTAGAAGCGCTGCGTCTAGCCCTTGATCATATCACTTATTACTTGAAACTCAGTGATTATCAAGAACCCATCACAGATAACAATCAGCCTTATATCTATTATACAAACCGTTTTATTTATCATCAAAGAAAACATTATACGTCTTTTGAGACAATAGAAGCACTTGATGATTTATTGAAAAAATTTGCGATTAAAGAAATCGTAATCACGGATGGTGCTCATGACAAACTGATCCTACAAACTTCCACATTTCTCTCACAAGATCTTCACAAAATCTATCAAGATCCATTATTTACACTATTAATAATAGATTTCCAAGATGATTACTATGGTGGTTATTTACATGGTGTCATCAAAACAGACAGCAACTACACCCTTTATACATCCACATCTTCATCGACAATACATGTTGATGAAATTGTGGAAGGCCAAAAGATTGTCACAAAGGCTAACGATAGTTATATCAGAATAAAAACCGACAAGCCTATTACTGAATACAGCTATAGTGTTCTCACCAATATGGTCGAAAGCGACAATCCAGTACTCTCCGCCCTTGCTTTCCATACAGAGAGCATGATGGTCAAGCCTGGTTACTCAAAAGCTCTTGATGCAGCTATTCTTCATGGGCATTATTATCTTATTGGTGATTATAAAGCTGTCTTATCCCCAAAATACACACAACAGCCTTATCAGAAAGTTGATTTCAATAAACTTCTTGAACAACATAAAGATATCTTAATCAACGAGGGTGCATTAAATAGTCTCTTACTTCCACAAGACTATTTATCACACCTTCAAAATAAAACAGAAGATATTCATGAATCATCTTCAAGCTCTATTATCACATACATATTGCTTGCTTTACTTGTCTTACTTGTAGTTATGTATATTTATTTTACTAATTGATGATGCTAAAAGCCTCAAGTTACTGAGGCTTTTTCTTTGTTTCTTATTTCGTTGTTGACTTCCTGGGTGATTGCATCTCCACCCTCTTCTTTCCATTGCTTGACAAAGTCATCAAAATAGCTTACAGGCTTGCTTCCTGAAATGATCTGAAGATATGCATCAGATTCTAATTCTATGAGTTTCCACATCTTCTTATTCATGGTCGCTGTTGTTGAGAAATAGCCGGACTTTACTTTGACCACGTTGTTCTTTTCAAGCAGACCTAGCGCTTCAATACGTGAGGCATAGGCAGCCCAGTTTTCGGCACTGTTTTCTTTCTTATTTGCGAGATAATTCTTGCAAGCTGTAGCATAAGGCACATCGATAGCCATGATGTTCTTTGAAGATGCACCATTTAATATCTTGGAGATATTGTAATAGCTTCTCTTTAAGGCATCCTGGTAATCGACATTGATGGCGATCGGTCTAGCTGTTGGATCAACGTTAATTTCATAATACCTATTAACATCCTCAACATTTTTATGATCATAACGAAGATAATCAAAGATAACAGAAATAATCTTAAAGATGACTTCTGGATGCTTATAGCCTTTTCTTACAACGACAAACTTACTTGATGGATTAACTGAATGATAGGTTGTACTATTACCATTTGTCTTAATTAAGTATGGTTTCCACTTAGCACTGCTGTCTTTCTTGATGGCATCAACAAGAGGATTATTAGGTACCCACCACGGTCCAAAGATTGCTCCACATTTGCCATAAATAATTTCCCTGGCAATATCATTACTTGTTCTTAGCAAGAAGTTCTTATCAAGTACACCTTCTTTATAGAGATCGTGTAAATGTGACAATGTTGTTTTAGCACCCTCATTTATAGAATCATATTGATATGTGCCATTTCTTTCAATCCACTGTTTTGGATATGTATTGTTGGCTGCAAAATAGAGATTAAGAAGATATTCACTTGAAAAGCCTGTACCGGCAGTCAAGCTTGTATCAGCCATTAAGCCATCAGCACCTTTGTACTTCATAAAGGCTCTGACAATATTTTCTACATCATTGAGTGTTTGTGGTTCTTGAAGATTCAGTTCTTTACGCCAGTCATCCCTGACCCAGAAGAAATTAGGCCCATCATCAATATTTGTTTCCGGCATGGCATAGATTTTACCATTGAATGTTACATTATCGAGAATGGATGAATCATAGGATGCATAAATATCTTTAATACGTGATGAGGCACATTGTTTATAAGCTGTTGTGAGATCTTCAATCAAATCATTTTCAACGAGATATTCTAAATCATCAAGTGATTCAACTATCATTACATCAGGTAAATTCTTAGAAAGAATCACATGACTCACATATTCACTATAATGATCACCATAACCCTCAAAGATATCTTTGTTTTGTACATTCAGTTTCTTTAATAGATATCTTGTATAAGCATTATTTTCATATGTATCACCACTAGGCATATAAGAATTATTATTACCTGTTAGATGAGCAATTTTATAAGTAACTTTCTTTTCATAACGACCATATGGTGTACGTGTTGCATCCAAAGCCGTAAAGGAGTCGCGATGCGACTCCAATTGACAACCTGTAATTGTGAATAATGAAAGTACTACGATGAATAACTTTCTTACCATCATTGATCAACCCTTTACTGCGCCAGACATACCTTCGGCATAATATCTTTGTAGATATACAAATAATATCGCAATTGGGATTGAAACGCAAACAGCACCTGCAGCAAATCGTGTATACCATACATCAATATATTCTTTAGACAACATATTCCATAAGCCGATAGCGACTGTATAGTAATCGGAATTGGCACGGCAAATAACTTTTGCGAAGATGAAGTCTAGCCATGGAGCTAAGAATGAAGTCAGGACTGTATAGACAATGATTGGTTTTGATAAAGGAATAGTAAGTTTTGTGAAGACTTGCCATTTTGTTGCACCATCAATATAGGCTGCTTCATCAATAGCCTTTGGAATTGTATCAAAGAAACCTTTTGCGATATAGAAGCCCATACCAGAACCTGCTGAATAAACAAGGACTAAGGCAACTCTGATCATTCCGCCTTCAGAAAGGCCAAGTGTTTTCAAAATATAGTAAACGGCAATCATGCTCATGAAGCCTGGGAATAATCCCAAGATCATCGCAATATTCATGAATGGCTTACGTAACTTGAATCTCAGTCTACTCATACAATAAGCAACGGAAAGGACAAAGAAACAGCTGATGATACAAGAGAAAATAGCAATAACCAATGTATTCAAGAACATCTTAGGGAAGTTCAAGATATTTGTATCTGTAAAGAGCTTTACATAGTTATCTAAAGTATATGATTTAGGGAAGAATGTATCGACATAGCTACCTGGATCTGCTCTAAAGCTTGTGAGAATAACCCAGAAGATAGGAAGTAACCAGACAGCTGCGAGTACTGCTAGGAAGGCGTGAACAATGACATTCTTAATACGCTTCTTTGTCTTATAAGACTTTGTAATCTGTTTAGCCATTACATGAATCCCTCCTCATCTTTATAACTGCCTGTATTACGATATGTAACTAAGGCTACAATCGCTAATACAATAAATGTAAAGATACCAATAACAGCACCAATAGAATAATACTGCTTATCAATAGTCAATTTATATAACCATGTTACTAATAGGTCAGTCTTACCTGCTGTCGCACCAACCGGTGTTGGATCACCACCTGATAAGAGGTAGATGACATTGAAGTTGTTGACATTACCTGTGAACTGCGTAATAAGATATGGTGTTGTAACGAATAACATATATGGTAATGTAATCTTCATGAATGTAACGAAGGCATTCGCACCATCAATCTTAGCTGATTCATAAAGTTCAGCTGGGATATTCTGTAAGATACCTGTAACCTGCATCATTGTATAAGGAATACCTACCCATAAGTTAATCACAATAACACTTACTCTTGCCCAAGTGACATCAGTAAAGAATGGTAAGCTTGTAGAAATCCAGCCCGCATTCTTTAACAATACGTTGACAGCACCTTCAGGCTGTAACATTGTACGCATAATTAATAAGCTGACGAACTGAGGAACAGCAATAGAAAGAATAAAACAGAAACGCCAGAATGATTTCCAGTGTGTTTCTTTACGGTTGATCAAAATAGCCAGAAGCATACCAAAGAGATAGTTCAGGAATGTCGCAAAGACTGCCCATACTAATGTCCAGGCTAGAACACTCCAGAATTCCTTACCAATAGAGCTATTGAAATTCAAGACCGTACCAAAATTCTTTAAGCCGACCCAGTCAAATAAAACTAAGTGGTTGCCTGTAATAGAATAGTTAGTGAAGGCCATGGAAATCATATAAACAAGTGGCAGGATTGTGAAAATAAGAATACCTAGTACTGGACCCGTCAATAATAAACCAGCTAAGTTTTCATCAAAGAGTGATGCAATATCTTCTTTGAATGTATTCAAGTGTTTTCCTTCAGAAGCTAGCTTTTGTGATTTGTACGAACTCTTAACACATGAGCGCCATACAAGAATGAAACCAATCAAAAGGAAGATTGTGGCAATACCATACAACAGGATTGTCAGTGAGTTATCACCAGCACTATATTCATAGATACCTTTTGCCTCATTCCATACACCTTCCTGTGCAGCTTCACCTAAGCTAGGCAATTTCGCAAGATTATAGAAACCATTCGTCACCATAAACAGGATGAAGGCCAGTTCGAAAAGCAAGAAGAGGGCCCCCTTAATAAACTGCTTGTGTTTGAAATGTCCAGCTCCCATGATGACCATGGATAGCTTTGTCATCGAATCCCCTTCAGTTACTGCATTCGCAAATGAATAAGGGTCCTGAAATTCTTTCATTTTTTTCTTCTTATTGAATTTCATAACTTACTCCTTCCTATATAAGTGAGGTCTCCAGACGACTCTAGAGACCTCTTTTAATGAATGAATTATTTAACAGCGTCTGTATTTAAAGACTTAACAAATTTATCTGTTTCAGCTTTGTAGTTAGCGGCAGTTACTTTCTTAGCAATAAGATTCTTACCGAATGTTTCAGTTGGTGTCCAATAGTTACCCATAGCTGAGATTGTAGGCTGAACGATAGAAGTGTTGTTGATAGTGTTGTTCTGAGCTGTTACAAGTGGATCTTTAGCAACTTCTTCATTCTTTAATAATGTAGTGTTACATGGAATGATAGATCTTAATTTATAGTGATCTTCCTGTGCTTTTTCACCAGCAAGATAACGAGCTAATGCGATAGAAGCCTGCATATTCTTAGAGTTAGGGTTAACAGCGACTGCTTTAGAACCAGAGAAGCTCTTTAACTGTTTAGCCTGACCATTGATATTAACTGTTGGTAACTGAGCGATACCAAGTTTATCACCTAATGCTTTCTTAAGTGCATCATAGTCCCAAGAACCAGAGAACATAGCTTTTACAGTACCCTTACGGAAGTCTGTTAAACCTTTACCATCAGCATCATTTTCGAAGTTAGGGTTATTAACTAAGTCAACTAAGTATTTAGTAGTAGCATAACCATTTTCGCCACCGAACTGTACGCCAGCCTTCTTGTCAGTACCATCACCAAATAGTGTTCCACCATTAGCAACATAGAAGCTTCCTAAATACCAAGAATTGCTTACTGGGAAGGCAACCTTGCCCTTGCTTAACATTGTATCTAAGCTCTTCACATCTTGATCAGAGAAAGCAGTCTTGTCATAATACATAAACCAAGTATTACCAGTGAATGGTAAACCATAAACCTTACCATCAGAAGTAACTGAATCTACTAATGCCTTTGTATTATTATTCTGTACATCCTTTAATGCATCGCCACCAAGCTGAGCAATGGCCTTAGCATCAAGTAATGTACCTAACTGGTCATTCGCAAACATGTATACGTCAGCTGCTGCTTTAGCATCCTGAGTAACTAACTTACCAGCGTCACCTTCTGAACATACACCATATTTGAAGTTAATCTTCCAATCTTTATGTTCTTTAGCGAATGCTTCACATTCTTTCTGTAACCATTTACCGCTCTTTGCAGACTGGTCTTCCTGTGGAGACCAGACTTTGATTGTCATAGCTCCACCATTACTTGAACCTGTATCTGATGAACCAGATTTAGCACAGCCAGCAAGGCCGAACATCATCGTTGCTGCTAGGGAAGCAGCTAATACTTTTTTCGCATTCATTATATTATTCCTCCTTACGAATTCCCTCTGTTTTCTTTACACCCATATTATAGGATTTGAAGCGCTTTCTTTATATATCAAAGATTTTTGTTTAATGTTGAATTTTTTAGAGTTCTTATGCATTTGATTAGAATTTCAACACCCATTCATGTCTTTTCAAATGATGTTTTCATAAAATGAATGTATATTGACCATGTATTTTATTTTGACTATACTTTATTTGCATGCAAGTCATTGCACGCATTGAGAGTTGGCATATAGCCAGAAGATATCACCGTTTCTTAAAGGAGCGGTGATATTTTGGTATATTAAATAATCGTGGGGTCACAGTAGCCCTTTAAATAATTGTGGGGTCATTTAGATATGAGGCAATAAAATATCGTGGGGTCATGAACTTATGTTTCATGATCCTTTTAAATTATGCATAATAATGAAGTCCGTCTCTTAGATGAAGGGGAATGAAATTATGGACAATAAAGAATTATGCTATATGCTGGATCTTGATCCAGATACAGTTGAGGATGTGAATATCACCAGAAAAGACGAGAAATATGTCTTCAGTAT
>NZ_JNKU01000032.1 GCF_000702165.1 Sharpea azabuensis DSM 18934 | reverse complement strand
ATCTAGAGAAGTCCATGCGTAAGCTCGTCAGAGAACAGCGCAGGCTTTCCCGTAAGCAAAAAGGATCTAATAATCGTAATAAACAGCGTGTTAAGGTAGCTAAGGTCCATGAAAAGATAACGAATCAGCGTAACGATTTCCTTCAAAAACAGTCAACGATGCTTATTAGCGAAAACCAAACTATCTGTATCGAAGACCTGAATGTAAAAGGAATGATTCGTAATCATAAACTTGCACAGCACATAGCAAGCTGCTCATGGTCTAAGTTCTTTGCAATGCTTGAATACAAGGCTGCATGGTACGGAAATGACATAATCAAAGTACCTACCATGTATCCAAGCAGTCAGACATGCAGTTGCTGTGGGTATAAGAACCCGCTTGTAAAGAATCTCTCTATCAGAGAATGGGAATGTCCTAATTGTCACGCAAAGCACAGTAGAGACACCAACGTAAGCATAAACATCTTAAACAAAGGGTTGTCACTGTCAGTATCCTGACATATATAAAATACCGTAGGGCATACGGGAATTTACGCTTGTGGACACTGTGTAAGACGAGCCAACAAGGTAACTTGTTAGGAACGCAGTAGTGGTTGAAGCAAGAATCCCACGACTTTAGTCGTGTGGAGTGTCAAATGTTGGCTTGCTATAATGCAAGGTGATAAAAGTATTATTTAAAGAAGAGATAGAATTATGAAAGATTATCAGACATTTTATCAAAAAATCAGTAAACCATTTCTAAAAAAGAGTTATCAGCAAGCACTTTATTATACAAATAAGGTGCTGACAATGATTATGTATATTGCATATCCTGCTTTGCTGATCTATCTTTTTTATACGCATAGTGTAATGCTTGTTAAAACCATTCTCATTCCTGCAATATCATTTCTGCTTCTCTCCCTCGTTCGCCATTACATCAATAGTCCGCGACCCTATGAGAAATATTCCATAAAACCATTGATTCATAAAGATACGAAAGGGCATTCGATGCCTAGCCGTCATGTTTTTTCATCGGCCATTATTGCAATGTGTTTTATTCATCAGAATAGCTTGTTAGGTGGGCTTTTGCTTTTGATCACGTTGATAGAAGCTTATATAAGAGTGGTGGGTGGTGTTCATTTTGTTAAGGATGTTGTTGTTGGTTTATTGATTGGCATTGGCTGTGGGTTGCTTTTGTGGATTTAGAGGAGAAAATTATGAGTAAGACAAGTGAACGTATAGTTTATCTGATGAATGAGAATCATTATGATCTTGATGAACTGAGTATGCGTGCCGGAATGAGAAAAAGTGCTTTAGAAGCTATTTTACAAGATCAAAAGCCACTCTTACATGAGGATGCTGTTGATTTAAGTCGCTATCTTGGCGCTGATGCAAGCTATCTTGAGGGAACTGAAAAAGCCTATTATCTTGCCCATCGTCCTATTAAGGCAATCTATAAAAATGATGAATTATCAACAATTGATATTCATGAACAATTATTAATACCGGGATATTTAGAAGTAAATGACTTCGAATGCATTATTTATGAAAGTACGGATAATGAATGGGGAAACCATTTGCAACAAGTCCTTCTTGTTACAAAGCAAGGTGGCGATGGCAACTATCTTGTTGAGATTGATGGAAAAGTCAAGGAAGCAAGCTGCCTCAGCAATCAAATGTATCGCCATCACCAGGTAATCGATCACTATCATGTTCTTTACAAAATAGAAGCGTTCAGCTTAAATCTTGAAGATTTATTAAGAAAGCTGACAAGTGATATTAAAGAAGGAAAACTTGAATTCACGTTATAGCGTGAATTTTTTTGCTTTCAATTGTTTTAGTATAATAAGCGTTTTCATTGTTTTATAATGGGACTTAGAAGGAAGTGAGAAATATGAATATGCAAGAAATATATAAAGGCTTAGAAAATGATCCAACGCATCACTCCTACTACAGCATTCTTTCAGCCATTCCATATGACCCAGAAAAGATTGCAGCGATGGATGAAAAGGATTATCGCCATTTACTTGCTTCTTTACATGATTTAGCAAGCCATTCAATTGGGCGGCTGTTAAGACGCATTGAGGAAGAGCCAGTTGTTATAGAAGAGGGGAGCTATGATAAAAAACTGCTTCTTGCTTTGCGTAAGAGTATAGAAGCACTAAGTGGTGAATCTTATCGTAATGTCATCAGTGTGGATAACTATATGGATCAGCTTGTTATCCTGTTTGATGTATTTGATGTGCTATATTTCTATCGCGAACAGCCTTTTATGGATATGAAAGAAGTTGCAATGGATATTTCAACTTGTATTCAAATTCTTATTAATGAATTAGATGGATATGATTTTAGTGGTAATGAAGAGAAACTTGTCATTATTTATGGCTTATCAGCTATCTTATGCTACTGGCGTGATAGTTTGGTGAATAAGACGTTGGATAATCGACTTGCCAACCAGCTTAAAACAATGCTGAATACGCTTAATAATCGCTTTAATATTATTGATCACTATGAGACATTAACCGCAATGGCACTCTATCATATTGCTCATAATACTCAGGAACTGATGAGTGCAGTCAGCTATGTTGATTCTTTGTTTGATCATAAGTCACCTAAGAAACTGATGAATTTCTTGCATGATTTCTATGGGGAAAGGATTAAGGTGGATATTGGTGTAGTTGATTGTTATGAATTCAATGTCACTAATAGTAGTGAACTGTTTAATAAACAGAAAATTATCAAGGTGATTAAAGAAATCAAGAAATATTATCATGCCAAAGCCTCACCCAAAGAAATCGTTGTTCGTCTTGTCAAAGACTGGAGTGATGATGATACGTTAAGAGAAGCAGAAATTAGAGAAATCTCCTTCTTAGAAGATTCCATGAGCTGTCAAGAGAAGATTATTCGCAAGAATGGTGATGTTAGCTTATCTGTTTTAAAACTCAATAATCACTAAAGAGGAAATCTTGTGTATAATGATGATAGGTGATTGAAATGAACAATAAAGAACGTTTTCTTTCTATCTATAAAGATAAAATTACGCGCTCGGGCAGTGAAAAGCTCTTGCATTTTCTTGAAGAAAAAAGTGATTTCTTTACTGCTCCCGCATCAACAAAATTTCATGGTTCATATCAAGGTGGCTTAGTTGAACATAGTTTACAAGTCTATGATTGTCTAGTGGACTATTTAGAACGTCGTCGTGTCAAGGATGTCTATGAGCTTTCCTACAGTGATGAAACAATCGCGATTGTGAGCTTGCTGCATGATCTTTGTAAGTGTGATGTCTATAAGACCCAGATGCGCAATAAGAAGATTGATGGACAATGGCAACAAGTACCAACCTATGTATTTGATGACATGCTGCCCTATGGCCATGGCGAAAAGAGTGTCTATATGATTTCAGGCTATATGCGTTTAACACGTGAAGAAGCATTTGCGATTCGCTATCATATGGGCTTTTCATCAAGTGAACCAGCCAGTCAGGTTGGGAAGGCATTCGAATTGTTCCCACTTGCTTTCGCATTATCAACAGCGGATATGGAAGCAACCTATTTCTTAGAACAAATAAAGAAAAATAGTTCAATGAAAAACACTCCCGAATAATTTCGAGAGTGTTTTTTTAAGAAATATGAATGTCTTTAAAATAAGGCTTTAATGTCATTTCGGAACGCAGATAGCCAATCTTGCCGCCATCTTCTAATTCATAGTAAGCGGCATGATCAGTTATATAAATACGTTTAACTATGACATCTTGATTTGCGACAATCTTAAAGGATATTTCATTGGCGAGCTTATCATCTTTATTAAGACCTGGGATGCCTTTATTGGCAATAAGTGATGTATTAGCGATATGATGCGTTGTTTGTGGATTTGTGATGTAATTGATTGTCGAGAACTGTGACTGGCGCTTGAAACTTGTGCCATTGTAGTTGAAGGTCATAGGGACGCTAATGACATCAAGGTGAGGATCTTTGATATACATTTCTACCGCAATTTTATTTCCTTTAACCCGGATGTCTTTGAAATAGCCGCTGCCAATCTGATAGTTTGCTGAACTGATGGCACGATGTAGTCCGCCATCAAGCAAGCTATAAATCTCACTTACGCCAGTATATGTGCCTTCCTTAAGCGTTAGGGCAATCATTTTTGTACCACTTCCTAAGCCAATCAGTCTAGCTTCCACATCTTTATAAGGATAGAGATATTTGGCATTCTTTCCATTGATGGAAAGAATTGTTTTATTGTCATCATGTTTGATAGTAATCGTATCTTTCTTGTTATCCTGATCAAGATCATAATGATATGTTTGATTGAATTGTAGGACTTCATTGATATTCTTTTCATTATTTTTTATTTTGTGATTACAACCTACTAATATCATGCTTGCCACAAGAACAAGGGATAATTGTTTGAATTTCATATAAACCTCCAAGCGTTAAGTCTTGTCATTTCAAGTATATGCTTAATTTTCTAAGGCTTCAACAGAATTTATGATATCATTTTATTGAGGTGATGAAGATGGTAAAAAAAGCAGTATTGTTGCCAGGGGTAGGGTATAATTGCGACAAACCATTGCTTTATTACTCTGGGAAAGTTTTAACTAGCCAGGGCTTTGAGGTTATTAAGATCAATTATGACTTACCTCAACTTGATATTAAGAATCATCATGAATTGCGGATGAAACTTTTTGAAGAAGCTTATCGCCAAAGCAGTGAAGAACTTTCAAATGCAAGGCTGAATGAAGCTGATGAGCTTATTTTTGTGGGGAAATCAATTGGCTGTTATGTGGCTTGTTTGCTTCATCAGCGACAATATACGCATTCTCGCTTAGTACTATTAACCCCTTTAATAGAAACTTTTGATTTATCGCCTGATGGAGCTTTGGTCATAAGTGGGCTAGAGGATCCATGGGCTGATGCAAAGGCAATAAAAAAACGTGCAAAAGACAACAACAATCAGATGATCTTTCTTCATGGCAATCATTCCCTGGAAGTCAGGGGGGATTATCAAGGGAATTTAAGAAGGGTAAGGGAAGTACTGGATGCGTTAACACTTTTTGTGTGATATACTATAAATATTAGGAGAAGCTTATGAAGAATTTATTTTATCGATTAATTATTTTCTTGGATACGGCAAGTGAAGAAGATACAAACTATAATATCGCACTTTTTATGGCTAATAACTTCTATCGTATTTCTTCTATGCGCATAAATGAACTGGCTGATGCATGCTTTGTTTCACCAGCAACCATATCACGATTTTGTAAAAGTCTTGGCTATGAAAACTTTGCCCACTTGAAGCAAGAATGCCATAGCTTCCATTCTAATGACAAGAAGTTCAATAACCTGATCAATGTGAACTTGAATACGATGGCAAAAGATCCTCGTGAAGCAAGCCATATTTATGTTGGCCAGATTATTGAAACATTAGAGACAATGGAAGAGACATTGGATTGGCATGTCATCGATCAGGTTCTAAAGCTCATCCATGACCATCAGAATATCGTATTCTTTGGCACTCAGTTTTCGAATTCGGCAGCTGTACACTTACAGACGGATTTACTGATGCTTGAAAAGTTTACTGTAGCTTATATGGATAGTGAACGTCAGAAGGAAAGAGCGAAGGAAATGGGTAAGGATGATATTGCAATCATTATTTCAGTTAATGGGAATTATCTCTATAGTGGCTATAAAACATTGCAGTATTTAAAGAAGAGTGGCTGTAAGATTGTCTTAATCACTTGCAGTGATCGTGATTGCCTGCATATTCCTGTTGATTACTACATCAAGCTATCAAATCTCAAGGATGGCAAGAGTGGCAAGCATGCTTTGTTGACAGCTATCGAACTGATGAGTTTACGCTATTATACATTATATTATCCTTCTAGCCTTAATGATTTAATGGGCCACATGTATTAAAGGAGTGGGTGTTTATGAAAGAGATTATGGCAAGCAAGATTACACAGGCAGTTGCCAAAATGTGTAAACAGGCAAATTACCAGTTACCAAATGATATCAAAGATTGTTTATATGACGCCTATGAGCAGGAGCAATATCCTATTGCTAAAAAGACTCTAGGTATACTTAAGGAAAATTTAGAACTTGCCTATAGTACCCAGCGTCCAATTTGTCAGGATACGGGGATGGCCTGTGTTTTTGTAGAAATAGGACAAGATGTCCATGTTATCGGTAATCTTAGCGATGCGATTAATGATGGTGTCCGTCAAGGCTATCAGGAAGGCTATTTGCGTAAGTCAATTGTCCGTGATCCGGTACTTGATCGCGTGAATACCAATGACAATACACCAGCTAATATTCATTATGATATTGTTGCTGGTGATAAGCTAAAGATTACCGTTGCACCAAAGGGGTTTGGTTCGGAAAACATGAGTAGAATCAAAATGATGAAACCAAGCGATGGAATTGAAGGTGTCAAAGATTTTGTTTTAGAGACCGTTAGAGAGGCTGGTCCTAATCCTTGTCCACCAGTAGTTATCGGTGTAGGCATTGGTGGGAGTTTTGATACGGTTGGCTTGCTGGCAAAAAAAGCGATGCTTAAAAATGCGCATGAGCATCATCCAGACAAGCGCTATTGTGCGATTGAAAAGGAGTTGCTGGAAAGGGTGAATGAATTAGGCATTGGTCCAGCTGGCTTTGGCGGACATACAACGGCACTTGCCTTACATATTCAAACTGCCCCAACACATATTGCTGGAATGCCTGTTGCTGTTGCCATTTGCTGTCATGTGGCACGTAAAATGGAGGTTGAATTATGATTGAACTCACAACACCCTTTACAAAAGAAAAAGCAAGAATGCTTAAAGCCGGTGATCAGGTATTGCTCTCTGGGGTTATCTATACAGGGCGTGATGCAGCACATAAGCGTCTTGTTGATGCTCTTGAACATAACTTGCCATTACCATTTGATCCAATGGATGCAATCATCTATTTTGTTGGACCCGCGCCAGCAGCACCTGGTGAAATTATAGGCAGCTGTGGACCAACAACAAGCTATCGTATGGATGCCTATTCGCCAAAACTTCTATCAGTTGGCCTTAGAGGTATGATTGGTAAAGGAAAACGCAATGATGAAGTCGTTGAGGCAATGAAAGAATATGATGGCGTTTATTTTGGCGCGATTGGCGGTGCTGGGGCCTTGATGGCGCATTGCGTAAAAGAAGTGGAAGTCATTGCTTATGAAGATCTTGGCACTGAAGCAATCCGTCGTCTTGTTGTCAAAGATATGCCACTCACCGTTGTGATTGATTCAAAAGGCCGTGATTTATATAAGATAGGGAAGGAGAAGTATTTACACTATGCGCATGAAGACTGAAGTAAGAGATTATAATGAAGTTGATATTCTCTATACACTCATGACTTATATCAATGTGTCAGGTGTTGAAGATATGCATTATGTTATCGCTCATACAGTTCTGACAAATTTAGAACGCATTCCTTCTATTTCAATCAACGATCTTGCTGACCTCTGTTTCACTTCACCAGCAACAATCTCACGCTTTTGCAAGGACGTGAACTGTAAAAACTTTGCTTCTTTCAAGAAGGAATTAGCCATAGCCTTAAAGATTGCCAGTGATGAAATTCACTTAGAAAAAAAGTCCCTTCAAGCTATCAATGAAGATCCCCAGGAACTGATTTCAAAAATCTATCAGGATACAAAGCTTTCACTTCTTGAGGGAGAACAGAATGTTAAGATTGAAGATGTTGACCGAATCTGTCAATATATTCATGATGCCAAGAATGTTCATATGATGGGTTATCAGTTCTCGAAGATTGTATGCACGGACTTTCAGCTTAAGATGTTAAAACTTAAGAAATTTGTTTATGCTTTTGTGAATCGTGGTGGTGAAATTCAGAAGCTTTATACTATTAAAGAGGATGACTTGGTTATTATTGTCACGGTTGGTGCACGTGAAGAATTGATGGATGCTCTTGTCAAGAAGATTAAGGAACGTAATGCGAGAATACTAATGCTGACGATGAATCATAGTTATAAGAATCCTAACGTTGACTGCTACTATTATCTTGATGGTTATGAGTCGGACTATACGCAATCATCGATTATGGGCTCGATTGATATGATGAGCTTCTTGAATTGTATATATGTGCGTTATGGTCTTCTCTATGATAATAATAAGTAGATATTGTCATGGTATTGGTGCAATGATATAATGTAGGTAAAGAATTTTTTAATAAGAAATGGAGAATTGAAATGAAAAAATCTGATTTAGTTGCGAAAATTGCAGAAAAAGCAGACATCACAAAAACAGATGCAGATGCAGCCTTAGTAGCACTTGCTGAAGTTGTAAGCGAAGGATTAAAAGCTGATGAAAAAATCGCTATTCCTGGTCTTGGTACATTTGCGGTTAAGGAAAGAGCAGCAAGAACTGGTAGAAACCCACATACTGGTGAAACGATTGAAATTGCCGCTGCTAAAGTTCCATCATTTAAAGTATCTAAGACTTTAAAAGATGCGATGAAATAATGATTTAAGAACAGTATGTGATGCTGTTCTTTTATTATAGACAGGGGGGGAGTAAAAATGATTGTTATCTTGTATCATAGTCGTCATGGTTCGACAGCCAAGATTGCACGAGTGATTAATTCTTATTTGGAAGGGAAGGCTTATCTTATGGATTTAGAAGCAATCGAATATGAAAAGCTTGATTGTGCAACAACCATTGTTCTTGGCATGCCAATCTATAACGGTAAGCTGGACGAAGAGATGGTTAGCTTTATTAAGCGCAATCAGCCATTGCTGATTCCTCGTCATTATTCAATATATATTGTTGGCTTACAAGCGAGTGAGTTTATGAATTTTGTCAGTGCTGAGTTTGATTATCAGCTGTTGAAGGACGTTAAGGTCATTGCTGGGCTAGGGGGAGCCCTCTATTTTCCTAAACTGTCCTTAGCTGAGCGATTAAGTCTTTCGGTCTTTAATAAGCGCTACCCAATCATTCCTAAAGCTCATGATAATACGATTTATGAAAACTTTAATAACGAAGAAATAGAAATATTTGCAAAAAAAATAGCCCATCTTGAAGCTACTTCAAGATAGGCATTTTTTTATTTAATGATTTCGCCTTCCTTAGGGGCACCGGCAGCATTTGATTCATCAGTATCAATATGCATTGCTAAGGCATATTTGTCTGAAACACGGCAGACAACATCGCCGAATGTTAACGAACGATCAGCTGTTTCAACTTTAACTGAAACAATCTGACCATTCTCGACACCAAAGTGCTGTGCATCTTCAGTTGAGAAGTGAATATGACGCTTGGCGATGATTACGCCTTTTTCAATTGTGATTTCACCCTTAGGCCCCTTAAGAACACATCCTGGTGTTCCTTCTAAATCACCTGATTCACGAACCGGTGCCTTGAAGCCAAGTGTTCTTGCATCAGTAGCAGCTAATTCTACTTGACTTTCTTTTCTTACAGGACCAAGCACACGCATTGTTGCTTCGTTTCTTGGACCGACAACTGTAACCTTTTCTTCCGCAGCATACTGACCAGGCTGAGAAAGATCTTTGAACTTGGTAAGTTCATAGCCATCGCCAAATAATGCCTCTAAGTCAGCTTGTGACAAATGAATATGTTTTGCTGAAGTTTCAACTAATATTTTTTCCATACATAACCTCCATAATTATTACAACTGTAGTGTACACCTCTTTTTATCATTTGAAAAGGTTTTCATTTTTTCACAAGCCAAAGGAAAGATAGCACATGCAAAAGACTGGAAACACCAATGAACGTGGACATAATATCTACATGAATCGTAAAAAGCAAAAAAAGAGAGCTATAGTCGTGAAAAAAAGTTAAAAAAACACTTGCAATAGGGGTTTGATTTATGTATTATAAGCGTGTTGTGAAACGCAGGGATGTGCGAGGTTGCTGAAACGCTGACAGCCGTTGTCATGAACGGAAGAGCCTTCAGGGAATTCGTGCTGAGCGTTGTCTAACAAATAGACAAGGAGGAATAATCATGGCAAACAACAAAATCAGAATCAGATTAAAATCATTCGATCACAAGATTTTAGATGATTCAGCAGTAAAGATTGTAGAAGCAGCAAAGAAGAGTGGAGCACAGGTCGTTGGACCAGTACCTCTTCCAACTGAAAAGGAAATCTACACAATCTTAAGAGCGGTTCATAAGTATAAAGATTCTCGTGAACAGTTCGAAATCCGTACTCACAAACGTCTTATCGACGTAGTGAACCCAACACCTGAAACAGTAGACGTATTAACACGTTTAAGTTTACCATCAGGCGTTGATATTGAAATTAAGTTATAAGAAAGGTAAAAGGTGTAACTCATGAAAGGAATCTTAGGTCGTAAGATCGGTATGACTCAGGTTTTCACAACTGACGGTAAGTTAATCCCAGTTACTGTTGTAGAAGCAACTCCTAACGTAGTTCTTCAGAAAAAGACAACTGAAACTGATGGTTACAATGCAATCCAGGTTGGTTTTGAAGACAAGAGAGAAAAATTAGCAAACAAGCCAGAAATGGGACATGTTGCTAAAGCTAACACAGCTCCTAAGCGCTTCATCAGAGAATTTCGTTTTGACGAAATGATGAGTTATGAAGTTGGCCAGGAGATCGCAGTAGACACTTTCACAGCAGGTGAAGTTGTAGATGTCACTGGTACAAGTAAAGGTAAAGGCTACGCTGGTACTATCAAGCGTTTTGGTCATTCTAGAGGCCCTATGGGTCATGGTGCTGGTCCAGTTCATAGACATGCTGGTTCTATGGGTCCAATCGCGCCAAACAGAATTGCTCCAGGTAAAAAATTACCAGGACATATGGGTGCTGCAACAAGAACAGTTCAGAACTTGGAAATTGTTGCTGTTTACCCAGAAAAGAATGTATTATTAATCTCTGGTTCTGTTCCAGGACCAAAGAAGGGCTTAGTTGTTGTTAAGTCAGCAGTTAAAGCTAATGGTAAAGTAAATGAAGCAGCAGACTTAGTTTCTTATGAAGCTAAAGAAGCTGAATAATGAAGCGGAAGGAGGAAAAACTAATGTTAAATGTTGCATTATTTAACCAGAATGGTGAAAAGATCAATGATCTTGAATTAAATGAAAATGTGTTCGGTATCGAACCAAATAACCAGGCAATCTTTGATATGGTCTTACTGCAGAGAGCTTCATTAAGACAGGGAACTCATCAGGTAAAGAATAGATCTGCTGTTCGTGGCGGTGGTAAGAAGCCTTACAGACAGAAAGGTACTGGTAGAGCTCGTCAGGGTTCAACAAGAGCACCTCAGTTTGTTGGAGGTGGCGTTGTATTTGGCCCTACAACAAAGAGAAACTACAAATTCAAATTAAACAAAAAAGTTGGTAAGTTAGCATTAAGATCTGCATTATCTCAGAAGGTTATTGATTCTGAATTAACTGCAATCGATAATATTGCTTTCGATGCACCAAAGACTAAGTCAATGGTTGCTGTATTAAAAGCATTCAACGAACCAAGAAAGACATTATTAGTTGTTGATGAATTTGATCAGAACGTTGTACTTTCAGCTAACAATATCCCTAACTTAAAGGTTATTGAAGCAAAGGGTATTAATGTTTATGACATTCTTAACTGCACAAACTTAATGATGACTGAGAAAGCTATCAAGACTGTAGAGGAGGCTCTTGCATAATGGCACATATTACTGATGTTTTAAGAAGACCTGTTCTAACTGAAAAATCAATGAAGTTAATGCAGGAAGAAAATAAATATACTTTCTTCGTAGATACAAAATCAAACAAGACTGAAATCAAGCAGGCTGTTGAAGCTATGTTTGGTGTAAAAGTTACTTCAGTTAACACAATGAACGTTCATCCAAAGAAGAAGAGAGTTGGACGTTATGCTGGTAAGACTGCAGCTAAAAAGAAAGCTATCATTTCTTTAGCAGAAGGTCAGTCTATTAACTTATTTGGCGACGAAGCTGAATAAGACAATTCATTATCGGAGACTATCCGGAGAACAATAGGAGGGAAAGAAAATGGCTATTAAGACTTATAAGCCTACGACAAATGGTCGTCGTAACATGACAGCTCTTACTAAAGAAGAGTTGACTGCTACAAAGCCTGAGAAGTCATTAACTGTTGCTTTCAAGAAAAAAGGTGGCCGTAACAATCAGGGTCAGATCACTACTAGACATCATGGTGGTGGACATAAGAGAAAGTACAGAATTATTGATTTCAAGAGAAATAAAGACAATGTACCTGGTAAGGTAGCAACTATCGAATACGATCCAAACAGATCAGCAAATATCGCATTAATCCATTACTTAGATGGTGAGAAGAGATATATCTTAGCTCCTAAGGGATTAGAAGTTGGTCAGATGATCGTTTCTGGCGATACTGCTGATATCAAAGTTGGTAACGCATTACAGATGGGTAACATGCCTGATGGTACTTTAATCCACAATATTGAAATGCATCCTGGTAAGGGTGGACAGTTAGTAAGATCAGCTGGTGCTAGCGCTCAGATCTTAGGTAACGAAGGTCGTTATGTAACTGTTCGTTTATCTTCAGGTGAAGTTAGAAAATTCTTATCTGTATGTCGTGCAACAGTTGGTGTTGTTGGTAATGAAGATCATTCATTAGTTAACATCGGTAAAGCAGGACGTAACAGATGGAGAGGTATTAGACCTACTGTTCGTGGTTCTGTCATGAACCCTAATGATCACCCTCATGGTGGTGGTGAAGGTAAGACTTCAGTCGGCCGTAAAGCTCCACTTACTCCTTGGGGTAAGAAAGCTCTTGGTGTTAAGACTAGACCACACAAGAAACATTCTAACAAGATGATCGTTAGAAGAAGAAACGGTAAGTAAGGAGGATAGACAATGTCAAGAAGTTTGAAAAAAGGCCCTTTCGTCGATGAATACTTATTAAAGAAAGTTGACGCTTTAGACAAGGCTGGTAAAAAAGAAGTTATTAAGACTTGGTCAAGACGTTCTACTATTTTCCCAGCATTTATCGAACATACATTCGCTGTATACAATGGTAGAGAACATGTCCCTGTATATGTTACTGAAGACATGGTTGGTCATAAGTTAGGGGAATTCGCTCCTACAAGAACATTCAAAGGCCACACTGCTGGCGATGACAAGAAGGCCTAAGGAGGTAAAACATGGAAGCAAGAGCACAGGCTAGAAACATTCGTGTTGCCGCTCAGAAGGCTAGATTAGTCGCTGACTTAGTCAGAGGTAAAAGTGTAAATGAAGCACTTGGTATGCTTGACTATGTTAATAAGAAGGCAACACCTGCTATTCAGAAAACAATCAAATCTGCAGCCGCTAACGCAGTTGAAAACGAAGGCGCTGAACAGGATAAATTATACATTAAAGAGATCAGAGTTGACGAAGGTGTCACTTTAAAGAGATTCCGTGCAAAAGCAAAAGGTCAGGGTACTCAGATCTTAAAGAGAACTTGCCACATCACTGTTGTGGTTGAAGACAGATAATTAGGAGGAAGAAGCAAATGGGTCAGAAAGTAAGTCCAGTTGGATTACGTGTCGGCGTCAATCGTGATTGGAGTTCACGTTGGTATGCTGATAAGAAAGATTTTGCAACTTTACTTCATGAAGATATCAAGATTCGTAAGTTCTTAGAAGAAAAGTTAGCTAATGCTTATGTAGCTAAAATTGACATCGAAAGATCTAAGAAGAGAATCAACATTTTCGTACATACATCAAGACCTGGTGTAGTAATTGGAAGAAATGGCGAAGCCATTGATGCTTTAAGAAAAGAAGTTGTTAAGTTAGTAAATGACAAACAGGTTTATATCAATGTAGTTGAAATCAAGAATGCGGATACTAATGCAACATTAGTTGCTAAGAGAATCGCTGAACAGTTAGAAAACCGTGCCTCATTCAGAACAGTTCAGAAGAGAGCTATTCAGTCAGCAATGAGAGCTGGTGCTAAAGGTATCAAGACTAAAGTATCTGGCCGTCTTGGTGGCGCAGATATCGCTCGTGCAGAAGGTTACTCTGAAGGTAACGTCCCTCTACACACATTAAGAGCAGACATCGACTACGCACAGGAAGAAGCTAATACTACTTATGGTAAGCTTGGTGTA
Source organism: Sharpea azabuensis DSM 18934 (assembly GCF_000702165.1). Classification (GTDB taxonomy): domain Bacteria; phylum Bacillota_I; class Bacilli_A; order Erysipelotrichales; family Coprobacillaceae; genus Sharpea; species Sharpea azabuensis. The sequence continues at coordinate 20,572 of NZ_JNKU01000032.1, read as the reverse complement.
AAAGTCTGGATCTGTAAGGGAGAAATTCTTCCTGGAAAGAATAAGGAGGCTGAATAAACCATGTTAATGCCTAAGAGAACTAAATATAGAAGACCTCATAGAATTAAATATGAAGGTAAAGCAAAGGGCGGTAAGTTCGTTGCATTTGGTGAATACGGTTTACAGGCACAAGAAGGTGCTTGGATCACTTCAAGACAGATTGAAGCAGCCCGTATCGCTATGAATAGATACATGAACCGTGAAGGTCAGGTATGGATCAGAATCTTCCCTCACTTAGCTAAGACTAAGAAACCATTGGAAGTCCGTATGGGTTCTGGTAAAGGTGCTCCTGAAGAATGGGTAGCAGTAGTTAAGCAGGGTCGTATCATGTTTGAAATCGGCGGCGTTTCAGAAGAAGTTGCCAGAGAAGCTTTAAGACTTGCATCTCATAAGTTACCTATCAAGTGCAAGATCGTTAAGAGAGGTGAGTAACTCATGAAAGTACAGGATTTAAGAGAATTAGAAACTGCAGAACTTAACAACAAAGTTGAAGAGTTCAAAAAAGAGTTATTTGGCTTAAGATTCCAGCAGGCAACTGGTCAGTTAGAAAATACTGCTAGAATTAAAGAAGTCAGAAAATCAATCGCAAAGATTAAGACAGTTATTAGAGAAAGAGAATTAAATAAATAGGAGAGATTATGGAAAGAAATAATCGTAAGGTTTATACTGGAACAGTTGTCTCTACTAAAATGGATAAGACTATAACTGTTCTTGTTGAAACTCATGTTAAACATAAATTATACGGTAAGCGTATGAAATCATCTAAGAAGTTCCATGCTCATGATGAAAATAACGAAGCTCGTGTTGGTGATGTTGTAACAATCATGGGTACAAGACCTTTATCTAAAACAAAACGTTTCCGTTTAGTAGAAGTTGTAAAGAAAGCAGACGTAATTGAGTAATTTCGAAAGGAGGCCAACTAAATGATCCAGAACGAAAGTAGAATGAAAGTTGCCGATAACTCAGGAGCTCGTGAAGTCTTAGTTATCAGAAACTTAGGTGGTTCAAATAGAAAAACAAGCAACATTGGTGATGTTGTTGTAGCTACAGTAAAACAGGCCATTCCTGGCGGTAGCGTTAAGAAGGGTGAAGTTGTTAAAGCGGTTATCGTAAGAACTAAATATGGTGTAAACAGACCTAATGGTTCATATATCAGATTCGATGACAATGCTTGTGTAATTATCAAGGATGATAATACACCAAAGGGAACACGTATCTTTGGCCCTGTTGCAAGAGAGTTAAGAGATCACGATTTCATGAAGATCGTATCATTAGCTCCTGAAGTATTATAGGAGGAAAAGAAACGATGAAATTACGCGTAGGTGATACAGTCATTGTTATCGCAGGTAGCGAAAAGGGCAAGACTGGTAAAATCTTAAAGATCAACCACAAAACAAACCGTATTATCGTTGAAGATGTCAATAAAGTAACAAAACATGTTAAGCCTTCACAGACAGATCCTGATGGTGGCATTATCACTGTTGAAGCTGGTATTGACGTATCTAATCTTGCTTACTATGATTCAAAACTTAAGAGAGGCGTAAAGCTTGGTTATAGATTTGAAGATGGTAAGAAAGTACGTTTCAACAAAAAAACTGGTGAAACAATTAAGGAACAGAAGAGATAGGAGGCTAAATAATGAATAGATTACAGGAACGTTATAAGAACGAAATCAGTAAGAACTTAATGGAAAAGTTCGGCTATAAGTCAATTATGCAGCTTCCTAAGATGGAAAAAATCGTTATCAACATCGGTGTTGGTGATGCAACTACAAACTCTAAGTACTTAGATGAAGCTGTAGAAGAATTAACAGCAATCGCTGGTCAGGCACCAGTTGTTACTAAAGCTAAGAAATCTATCGCAGGTTTCAAGATCCGTGAAGGTCAGCCAATTGGTTGTAAAGTAACTCTTCGTGGTGAAAAAATGTATGAATTCTTAGATAAATTAGTATCAATCTCTTTACCTCGAGTAAGAGACTTTAGAGGTGTACCTAAGAACTCATTCGACGGTAGAGGTAACTATACTTTAGGTATTAAAGAACAGTTAATCTTCCCTGAAATTGATTTCGATAAGGTTAACAAGACTAGAGGTATGGATATCGTATTAGTTACTACAGCGAAGACTGACGAAGAAGGTCGTGCTTTATTAACTGAACTTGGCATGCCTTTCGCTAAGTAAGGAGGACTAAATAATGGCAAAAAAATCAATGAAAATTAAGCAGATTCGTCCTCAGAAATATGAAGTTCGTGAATATACAAGATGCGAACGTTGTGGACGTCCACACTCAGTAATGAGAAAATTCAAGCTTTGCCGTATCTGCTTCAGAGAATTAGCTTATAAGGGTGAAATTCCTGGAGTAAAGAAAGCAAGCTGGTAGTCAATATATAAAGGAGGACATGTAGAATGGTTACAGATCCAATTGCAGATATGTTAACAAGAATTCGTAATGCGAATTCAGCACGTCATGATGAAGTGTCAATTCCTTATTCTAATTTAAAGAATCAGTTAGCTAACATTCTTCTTAATGAAGGTTTCGTAGCTGACGTTAAGGTAACTGGTGACACACCAGCAACAAAGAACATTGTTGTAACTTTAAAATATAAAGGAAATGAAAGAGTCATCTCAGGTTTAAAGAGAGTATCTAAGCCTGGTTTACGTCAGTATGCTAAGTGCAATGAAATTCCTAAGGTATTAAATGGTTTAGGTATCGTTGTAATGTCTACTTCAGAAGGTCTTATGACTGGTAAAGCTGCTAAGGCTAAAGGTCTTGGCGGTGAAGTATTAGCATACATCTGGTAATTAATAAAGAAGAAAACAGGAGGTCATACGATGTCTCGTATTGGTTTAAAGACAATCACTGTACCTGCAGATGTTGAAGTTTCTATTGCTAGCGACAACACTGTTACTGTTAAAGGTCCTAAGGGAACTTTAGTTAGAGCTTTCTCTCCATTAATCACAATTAACCAGGAAGGTAACGAAATTAATTGTGTAAGAGCTAATGATCAGAAAACTACTAAACAGTTACATGGTACAACAAGAGCTTTATTAGCAAACATGATCGAAGGTGTTTCAAAGGGATTTGAAAAGAACCTTGAAATCGTCGGTATTGGTTACCGTGCTGCTATGAAAGGTAATACATTATCACTTCACATTGGTTATTCACATGAAGTTGATCTTGAAATTGAAGATGGTGTTAAGGTAGAATGCCCAACTGCAACTACAATCAAAGTTTCTGGTATTTCCAAGGAACGTGTTGGTCAGGTTGCTGCTAACATCAGAGAAGTAAGAAAACCTGAACCATATAAGGGTAAAGGTATTAAATATGTTGATGAAGTTATCATCAGAAAAGAAGGTAAGACTGCTGGTAAGAAGTAGTCTCTGATAGGAGGAAAATCGAGTCATGGCAAACAAAGAATCTCGTAATGATGTACGTTTAAGACGTCACCTCAGAGTTCGTAAGAAGATTTCTGGTACACCAGAACGCCCTCGTCTTAATGTCTTCCGTTCTAACACTAACATTTATGCTCAGGTGATTGACGATGTTAATGGTGTAACATTAGCATCTGCTTCATCACTTGACATGAAGTTAGAAAATGGCGGAAACGTAGAGGCTGCTACAAAAGTCGGTGAAGAAGTAGCTAAGCGTGCTTTAGCTAAGAATATTGAAACAGTAGTATTTGATCGTGGTGGTTATATCTATCATGGTAGAGTCAAAGCTTTAGCAGAAGCTGCTAGAGAAGCTGGCTTGAAATTCTAACAGGAGGTTAAACAATGGAGCGTAATCCAAATACTAATGGTCCTAAAAACGATAAGTTAAATAATAGACGTGGACCAAAGAGAAATGGACGTAACAATAAAAGAAGACCTAGAGAACAGAAGGAATTCGAAGAACGTGTCGTTACTATCAACCGTATTACTAAAGTAGTAAAGGGTGGTAGAAAAATGCGTTTTGCAGCTCTAGTTGTTATTGGTGATAGAAAAGGCAGAGTTGGTTTTGGTACTGGTAAAGCTAATGAAGTCCCAGATGCAATTAGAAAAGCAAGTGAAGCAGCTAAAAAGAACCTTATTACAGTTCCAATGAAGAATGGTACAATTCCTCATGAAATCACAGGTTCATTCAAATCTGGTCATGTATTCTTAAGACCAGCTGCTAAAGGTACTGGTATCATCGCTGGTGGTCCAGTTCGTGCGGTTGTTGAATTAGCTGGTTATACTGATATCTTATCTAAATCTCTTGGCTCAAGAACACCAATTAACATGGTAAGAGCTACAGTAAATGGTCTTGCTGAAATGAAGTCAGTAGAAAAGGTTGCTGAACTTCGTGATAAGACTGTTGAAGAAATTTATGGTTAAGGAGAACTAATATGGCAAAGGTTACAATTACGCTGACAAAGAGCCCTATTGGTGCTAAGAAAAACCAGAAGGATACTTTGAAAGCTTTAAAACTTACAAAGATGCACAAGAGTGTTGAATTAGAAATGAACGATTATGTTAAAGGTCAGATCCAGACAGTATCTCACTTAGTAACAGTCGTAGAAGAACAGTAGGAGGTGTATTTATGAAATTAAACGAATTAAAGTACACTGAAGGTTCTCGTCCAAAGAGAAACCGTGTAGGACGTGGAACAAGTTCTGGTAATGGTAAGACTTCTGGTCGTGGTCAGAAAGGTCAGGGCGCAAGAAGTGGTGGAGGTAAGAAACCTGGATTCGAAGGTGGACAGACTCCATTATTCATGAGATTACCAAAACGTGGTTTCACAAACGTAAACAGAAAAGAATATGCAATTGTGAATGTTGAATCTTTAAATGCATTTGAACCAAACTCAGTTGTTGACTTAGAAGTATTAATGAATGCTGGCTTAGTTAAGAAGTCTTTAGATGGTTTAAAGATCTTAGGCAATGGTGAATTAAAAGTAGCTTTAACTGTTAAAGCTAACAAGTTCTCTAAGAGTGCCGTAGAAGCAATTGAAGCAGCTGGTGGAAAAACTGAGGTGATCTAAGATGCTTAACTTTTTAAAGAGTGTCTTTAAAAAAGGAGAATTGCGTCGTAAGGTCGTCTTTACGTTAGGATTACTATTTGTATTCCGTTTAGGAGCAGCTATTACTATTCCGTATATTAATGCTGATGCCATTAGTGCATCAGCTACTAATAGCGGAATATTTGGCATTATGAATCTGCTCGGTGGTGGTACTTTAGAAAGATTCTCATTATTCTCATTGGGTGTCTCTCCATATATCACTGCTTCCATCATCATTGAATTACTTTCAATGGACGTTATTCCTGTTCTTGCAAGATGGAACAAAGAAGGTAATAACGGTAAGAAAAAGAAGGATAGAGTAACAAGATATTTAACCCTTGTTCTTGGTCTCATCCAAGGTGGCAGTTTAACTTATGCCTTTGATAAAGGTTATGGTATCTTGACAAATCCTACTATCTGGACATATGCTTATGTTGTAATTATCATGATTACTGGTTCGATGTTTGCAATGTGGCTAGGTGATCAGATTACAGAAAAGGGTGTCGGTAACGGTACTTCTCTATTGATCTTCACTGGTATCGTAGCAAACTTACCACAGCAATTCATTGCTAGTTACAATGCAATGGTAAGCTGGAAGTCAACACAGGCTGCTATTACTTCAACTTTATGGTATATTTTGTTTATTATTGTTTATGTTGCTATTGTCGTATTTGTTGTCTTTACTGAAAATAGTATTCGTAAGATTCCAATCTTCTATGCAACAAACAATACACAGACAGTTATGCGTACAAAGGAAAGTACAAACTTACCATTAAAAATTAACTCTTCATCCGTTATCCCAGTCATCTTCGCAGCATCAGTTTTAGCAGCACCAAGAACAGTTATTAGTTTTATGGACAGTACTAAGACAACGCAGATGATTGATAACATTCTTAACTATCAGAAGCCTGTAGGCTTTATTCTGTATGTTGTGATGATTGTGTTATTCACATTCTTCTATTCTAACTTACAGATTGATACAAGAAGAATTGCGGATGACTTAAAGAAGAGTGGCGGAGCCGTTCCTGGCATCCGTACAGGTGATGATACAAAGAAGTTCATTGGAACTGTTCTCAATAGAATAACTGTTGCTGGTTCTTTATTCTTAACAATCATCGCAGCTATTCCTATCATTGCTCCATTGATCTGGAGTGCAACGAGTGATAACCAATTAACGCTTGGTGGTACTGGTTTGATCATCGTAGCAGGTGTTGCTCTTGAAACAGTGCGCCAGATCAGAAGTATTCTCACAAGAAGAGAATATCATGGATATATCAGACAGTAATAAAATCACATAAATGAAGGAGCGAAATTATGAATATTATCTTAATGGGCCCTCCTGGTGCAGGAAAAGGGACACAAGCGGCAAAATTAGTAAAGGAATTTGGTTTGACGCAGATTTCTACGGGAGATTTATTCCGTAAAGCTCATCGTGAACAGACAAGTATTGGAGTTATCTCTGATTATTTCTCAAAGTTTGGTCGACTTGTTCCTGATGACTTCACTAATGAAATGGTTTATGACTATCTTAAAGAAAACATGAACAATTTCGGGAATGGATTTATTCTAGATGGTTATCCAAGAACAATTCTTCAGGCTAGAGAACTTGAGTACTTTGAAGAATCATTGGGCTTTAAGATTGATGCAGTCATTAATCTTGATGTTGACTTTGATGTCTTAAAGAAGAGATTATCTGGCAGAAGAACTTGTAAGAATTGTGGTGCTACATTCCACATTATGTATAAACCACCTAAAGTTGAAGGTGTCTGTGACAACTGTGGTGGCGAATTGTACCAGCGTGAAGACGAAACAGAAGCTGCTGTTAAGGTCAGACTGAGTACTTATGAAGGACAGACAAGACCTTTGATCGATTATTACAAGATGAAAGGTATGCTTACAAACATTAATGGTGATCAGTCAATGGATGATGTCTATTCTGATATTAAGAAATGTTTGGAGGCTTTATAATGATTACTATCAAAGATTCAAGGGAAATTGAATTGATGAGACATGCCGGTCATGTGGTGGGACTTGTCCACAAAGAGTTGGAAAAGTTCCTCCGACCAGGCTTAACAACGCAGGAAGTTGCTGATTTTTGCGAAAAAATCATAAGAAATGAAGGTTGTACGCCTTCCTTCTTGCATTTATACGATTTTCCTGGTAGTGTATGTACGTCGGTTAATGATACGGTTGTTCATGGCATCCCATCTAACTATGTTTTAAAGGACGGAGATATTCTTTCTGTCGATGTTGGAGCATGCTGGAAAGGATATCATGGCGACAGTGCATGGACATATGCAATCGGCAATCCATCTGATGATGTGAAACGTCTCATGAAAGTATGTGAAGAGGCACTTTATGCAGGGTTAGCACAGGTTAAACCAGGCAACCGTGTAGGTGACATTTCGCATGCAGTACAAGTCTATCTTAAAAGTCAAGGCTGTACCACACCTAGAGATTATACCGGTCACGGAATTGGTACTGAAGTTCATCAGGATCCTAGTATTCCTAACTGGGGTGCTGCCCATAGAGGGCCACGCTTAAAGAAGGGAATGTGTCTTGCCGTAGAGCCAATGGCTCATCTAGGCGGTGAAGAAGTTGTTGTGCTTCGTGATGGTTGGACAACAAAGACGAAAGACCACTCTTTAGCAGCCCATTATGAACATACAGTAGCCATCACTGATGACGGATATGAGATCATGACTAAAGTTTAGAAGGAGTAGAGTATGGCAAAGAAAGATGATGTAATTGAAGTAGAGGCAACAGTAGTTGAGACTCTGCCAAATGCGCAGTTTAAAGTTGCCCTAGAGAATGGTGTTACTATTTTAGCTCACGTTTCTGGTAAAATCCGTATGAATTACATTCGCATTTTACCAGGGGATAAAGTAACCGTTGAAATTTCTCCATATGATTTAACACGTGGGCGCATCACATTCAGAAAGAAGTAAATTTTACTTAGAGGAGTGAAGCAAGATGAAAGTAAGAGCATCTGTAAAACCAATCTGCGATAAATGCAGAGTAATTAGACGTAAGGGTAGAGTAATGGTCATCTGCGAAAACCCTAAACACAAGCAGAGACAAGGTTAATAGGAGGAAATTTAGCGAATGGCTCGTATAGCAGGTGTAGATATCCCACGTGATAAACGTGTTGTGGTATCATTAACTTATATTTATGGTATTGGTAATACTACAGCAAAGAATATTTGTAAGGCTGCAGGCGTATCTGAAGATACAAGAGTTAAGGACCTTACAGAAGCTGAAGAAACAAAGTTAAGATCAGAAGTTGAAAAGATCAAGGTTGAAGGTGACCTTCGTCGTGAAACTCAGTTAAACATCAAACGTTTAATGGAAATCGGTTCTTATAGAGGTATCCGTCATAGAAAAGGTTTACCTGTAAGAGGACAGAGAACAAAGACAAATGCCAGAACAAGAAAAGGTAAAGCAAGACCTATCGCTGGCAAGAAGAAGTAGGACAGGAGGTTAAACAATGGCTCAGAAGACAACTCGTAAGAGAAGAGTAAAGAAGAATATAGCTAAAGGTGTTGCTCACGTTCATTCAACATTCAATAATACAATCGTAACAATCGCTGATGAACAGGGTAATGCTGTAACTTGGTCTAGTGCTGGTGCATTAGGTTTCAAAGGTTCAAGAAAATCAACTCCATATGCTGCTCAGATGGCTGCAGAAGCTGCTGCTAAGGCTGCAATGGTACATGGTATGAAGTCAATCGAAGTTGACGTTAAGGGTCCAGGCCCAGGACGTGAAGCTGCTGTTAGAGCTTTAGCTGCTGCTGGCTTAGAAGTTACTGCAATCACTGATGTAACTCCAATCCCACATAATGGCTGTCGTCCACCAAAACGCCCTCGTGGATAAGAATTTCTCATTCGAATTAATTAGATTAATTTCTTAGGAGGGAAATATGCAAAAGTTCGAAAAAGCAAACTTTTCAGTTGAAACTTATAATGAAGATGATAATTATGCAAAGTTTGTTGTTGAACCTCTAGAAAGAGGTTTTGGGACAACTATTGGTAACGCTCTGAGAAGAGTCATGTTATCATCTATGCCTGGTGCAGCTGTCTATGCGATCAAGATGGATGGAGCAATCCATGAATTCTGCGCCGTAGATGGTATTGTAGAAGATGTGACTCATATTATCCTTGCTATCAAGAAGCTTGTCTTTGAATTAGATAGTGATGAAGATGTGACAATGGTTGTCGACGTAGACGGACCTGCAACAGTCACTGGTGCTGACATTCAGTGCCCTTCTGAAGTTAAAATGATCTCTAATGACCTTGTCCTTTGCCACGTTGCAGAAGGCGGACATTTACACTTGGAAATGTATGCACGCAAGGATAGAGGTTATATGAGTAGTGACCAGAATAAGAAGTTTGTGGATACTGTTGGTGTTATTCCAACTGATTCCATCTTCTCACCTGTTGTTAATGTTGCATATGAAGTAGTTCCTACAAGAGTAGGTCAGACAGCTAAATATGACAAATTAACTATGGAAGTTACTACTGATGGTTCTATCAAGCCTCATGAAGTCTTGGCCTTAGCTGCTAAGATCTTAGTTGAACATTTAAATATGTTCGTTGAATTAACTGATGAAGCCATGAATATGGAAGTCATGAGTGAAGAAGAGGAAGATACAACTAATAAGGTCTTAGATATGACTATTGAAGAACTTGATTTATCTGTACGTTCTTATAACTGCTTAAAACGTGCTGGTATTCAGACAGTTCAGGAATTAGCTAATAAGACTGAAGACGATATGATCAAGGTGAGAAATCTTGGTAAGAAGTCTTTAAAGGAAGTCAAAGAAAAATTACTTGAATTAGGTTTAGGCTTCAAGCCTGTTGACTAATTCGTTAATACTTGAGAGGAGTTAGTTATGGCAAAGAATAGAAAATTAGGTTGGACTCAGTCTCACCGTAAAGCAATGTTACGTAACTTAGCTACTGATGTCATCATGTATGGTAAGATTGAAACTACTGATACAAGAGCTAAGGAAGTTAAGAGTGTTGTAGAACAGTTAATTACTTTAGGTAAGCGTGGCGACTTACACGCTAGAAGACAGGCTGCTGCAGTACTTCAGGACGTTGTAGATCCAAATACTGGTAAGACAGCTGTTCAGACTTTATTTGATGATGTTGCTCCTAAGTATGCTGATCGTAATGGTGGTTATACAAAAGTTGTTAAGACTTATAACCGTCGTGGCGATAATGCTACTATGGCAGTTTTACAGTTATTATAGTATCAAGCGGGTTTGACCCGCTTTTTCTTTTGGAGGAATTTATGAAATACTATTTTGCACCCATGGAAGGTATTACGAACTATGTTTACCGCAATAGCCACAATGCCATCTATAAAGGGATTGATCAATACTATATGCCTTTTATTGCTCCCCATCATCACCATCATCTTAAAACAAGAGAAAGCTCTGATATCAATCCAGCAAATAATCAGAACATTGATGTAGTGCCACAGATACTATCAAAGAATGCTGAGGATGTTATTTATACTTTAAGGCAGCTCATGGAATTAGGTTATGGAGAAGTTAATCTCAATTTAGGATGTCCTTCACCAACTGTGACAAAGAAAAACAAGGGGAGTGCTATGCTTGATGATCTTGATAATCTTGATGGCTACTTAGATGCGATTTTTAAGGCTTCTCCAGGCTTAAAGATCTCTCTTAAGACAAGAATAGGCTACCAGGATACAAGCAAGTTAGATGCGCTTATTTCCCTTTATAATAAGTATCCCATCGATAAGCTCATTGTTCATCCCCGGACAGGCATACAGATGTATAAAGGGTCAGTTGATTTGGCAGCTTTTGATGCTTTCTATAAGGATATCAAAGCGCCATTAGTCTACAATGGTGATATCAAGACAATTGCTGATATCAAAGCTATTGAACAAAAGTATCCCAAACTTGAGGGCATGATGCTTGGACGAGGGCTGATTGCTAGACCATATCTGATTGATGAGTATACAACTGGACAAAATGAAACCCTGGAACGTTTTGAAAGATTCATTGAGAGCTTAGAAGAAGGTTTAAGAGAAACATTAAAATATGACAAAGATGTACTTTTTAAGCTTAAGGAACTCTGGGCACATATGTATATTATGTTTGATCACTCCAAGAAACCTCTCAAACATTTGAGAAAAGCACAGAATTTAGAAGATTATCATAAAGCACTTGATGAAATGCTTGAATGTGGTATTAATAATAGCGAGGAAATTTAGGAATTTTTAAGATTTATGTATAATATTTCTTAATACTTACAATGTAAGATGAAAGCGGAAAGGTGACATATGGAACATACAGTATTAGTTGTTGAAGATGAAAAAGGTATTAGAGAAAGTTTAAAGCTTTTCTTAAAAAGTCATAATTATGAGGTTGTTGAAGCAGAAAATGGTGCTGAGGCTTTAAAGAAGATATCACCGGACATTCATTTAGCTATTGTCGATATTATGATGCCTGTGATGGATGGTATGACCTTTGTATCACGTTTAAGAGAAAGCTATGACTTTCCAGTCATATTTCTATCTGCTAAAGATGAAGATATTGACAAGATTACAGGTTTGAACATTGGTGCAGATGACTATGTAACAAAGCCATTTGAACCACTTGAACTCATGGCTAGGGTCAATGCTCATTTAAGACGCTATGAAAAGTTTCTAGACAAACCAGCTATCACTAAGCAAGAGAACCAGTATTTAACTGTTGGCAATCTCAAGCTTGATCTCTTTAGTAGAGAAGTAAATGTCAACAACCAAATGGTCCATCTTACAAAAAAAGAATTTGAAATTCTTAAACTTTTAATGGAATCTCCAGGTCGTGTATATTCAGCTGAAGAAATCTATGAAAAAGTATGGAGTCAGGATGCCATCAATACGGAAACAATTATGGTTCATGTGCGTAAATTAAGAGAAAAGATTGAACAAGATCCAAAACATCCACAATATCTTAAAGTTGTCTGGGGGATTGGATATAAGATTGAAAAACTCTAAGGTGATTACATGAAAAAAGCAAAAAGAATCTATGTCCTTATCCTTTCATTATTGATAGCCTTTAGCTCATTTATTATGCTTTCAACATATTATGGCCGTGAAAGTCAGACGAAATTTGACATCACCAACAGCATGATTTCTGATTTCTATGCCAGCTTTATTCTTTATGAAACAAAGCAGGTAGATCCCACATATGAGTATCTCACATTTACGAATAATGTCGATGAAGTCACGCGTGCAGCCATTAATAAAGAATTCCAGAAACAGGTGGCTACAAGAGCTAAGGAAATAGAATTTAATGGGGACATTCTTTATCACTTTACCAACACTTCGACAAATAAAAGTGATATTTATACACGTAAACATAAAGGCGAATACTATAAGCTGACAGTCAAGTTTGATAGTGAAGGCAATGTGACAAGTACAGGAAATAATCTAAGTTTTTATGATTTTGATTTAGTAAGAGAAGATTTAAGTGACCAGCTTGTGGATACCTATCCTGATTTAGGCAAGAATGTCGTATCCATCAACAAGCCTAAAAACATCTCCCTAACAATCACAATCCCTAAGGATTTAAAAAATGCTCAGACACGGGACATGCTTTTCTATAATGAGCATGATACTTCACTTACCAATGCTTTACTTGCAGCGGCAATTTCCATGATTCTGATTGTCATTTTTGTCCTGCTTTATCCATTGGAGATCGTTGAAGATATTAATCCCTACAAGAGTGTCAAAGACTGGTACTTCCTTGGCCATGTCATCGGTATTTCCATCATGGTTGCCATCAGTGCACTCTTGCTTATGGCGACAGGCAGCTTAGGTTCATCAGCAGCTTATAGTGAATTAAAGATTACAACCTATGCCTTCCCGCTTCTATCCATCATGAGTATCGCGATTATAGGCATTGCTGTATCACTCGTGACATTTGGCATCAAATATATTTTGAAAACAGGTTTGTTGAATTATCTGAAGACAAAGACTGTTATTGGTGCGATTGTGAAAAATACGCAATCTACAATACATGATATTGTGGAAATGCCTATTTCAAAGGTAACCAAAAAACAAATAGCGAAGATCATCAGCACCCAGATGGTCATCGTTTTACTCATTATCCTCTTGCCACAAGTAAAAATTGTTGGCTATTCCTATTTTAATGATCTTAACTTATATCGCCGTTTATGGTTTACAATATGGCTATTGATGAATCGTTATGCCAAAATCGCAACTGTAGTTGGACTTGTTGTTTATGGCTTTGTACTCTACCATTGGGTATTAAAAGCGTACAAGGATCATCAGGAAAACTATCATAAGCTGATCAAGCAGGCTGAGGCAATGAGTGAGGGAGATTTTACTCCCAACACCCTTGAATGCCATCAGTTTGATGATTTAAGAAATGCGATGAATGATGTCTCAGAAGGCTTCAAGAAAGCAGTAGACTTAGAAACAGAAGCTGCTCGTTCAAAAAGTGAGCTGATTACAAATGTCTCCCATGATTTAAAGACACCTATAACAGTCGTGAAGAACTACACAACATTACTTGAGACAACGCCATTAAATGATGAACAGCGTCAATATGTTGCAGAATTATCAAAATATACGAATCATCTGACAAGCTTGCTTGATGATCTGCTTGATATTGCCAAGGCTTCTTCAGGCAAGATGACATTTGAACGTGTTCAGCTTGATATTATTGCCTTATTGAAGCAATCCATAGTTGAAAACAATGAAATTCTTTTAAGCAAGAATATTGAAGTTGTGGAAAACTTTGATACCAATAGCTATATGTTGAAGCTTGATGGTGATAAGACTTATCGCATCTTTGAAAACCTCTTAACAAATATTTCTAAATATGCCTTAAATGGAACACGTTTTTATGTTGATGCTGTAAGTAGTGAAGAGGCTATTACGATTAGCTTTAAGAATATCTCCGTATCCAAAATGAATTTTAATGAAAAAGAAATCGTTGAAAGATTCGTACGTGGGGATAGCTCCCGTGCTCAGGAAGGCAGTGGAATTGGTCTTGCAATTGTCAAGAGCTTCATGGAAGCACAGGATGGTGAGATGGAAGTAAGCGTTGATGGTGATCTCTTTAAGGTGATGTTGACTTTTAGAAGAAAATAGCCTTGTGTTAATGTTATTAACAGAAATATGTGAATAGAGAATGGAGTTTGTAAACGGTATTAAAGAAGCACTTTGAGCTATTTACAAGATCTCAATCTTAAGTTATAGTACGGGTGTACTTGGAAATAAGTTATTTAACTCATAACTGTCATGTCGAAACTTCATACAAACTCCACTTTATATATCTTTCGACCACATCAAAAAAAGACATGACGTTCAAGTTAGTAGAGAGCAGCCTTGACCATCTGCTCTTTTTATTTACAAAAAATTGTAAAAATACGGAGAAAATAGAAATTTGTTTGCGAAAATATGCACAATTCGTTATAATAAACCCGTTTGAAGGGGAAAGATATATATGATCATCAATAAGATTCAGAATACTCACTTTTCGGAGAGTGAAGAAGTCATTTTACGCTATATTCTTAGCCAATCTGAAGCCATTGAGCCAATGACTATCCAGGATATCGCCAATGCGACATATACATCTGCACCATTACTTGTGCGTATTTCTAAAAAGCTTGGCTATAAAGGCTGGAGTGATTTTAAAAAGGCCTTCCTTGAAGAGCTTCATTATATGTTTCAGTCCCAGGATATTGATGCGACGATTCCCTTCGTCGAAGAAGATGATGCTGTGACTATAGCGAATAATATTCTCACCCTCCATAGCGAAACTGCTGAAGATACAAGAAAACTATTAAAACATGATGAGCTTAATAAAGCCATCAATCTCTTAAGCGAAGCTGATGTCATAGATGTTTATGCCAAAGCTTGCTATGAATATACAGGTCGCTTATTCCAGAACAAGATGCAGACTATCAACAAGAATGTCCTGATGATGAGTGATCCGATACTACAGGCAGCAATGAGTACATCAAAGCATGCAGCGATTGTTGTTAGTTATAGTGGTGAGACAACAAGAATGGTGAAAGTTGCTCATATGCTTAAAGAGCGCCAGACACCTATTGTTGCTATTACATCGATCTCGCAATCAGAGCTATCCCATTTAGCTGATGCCATCTTGCATATTTCTTCAAGAGAAATGCTGAATACAAAGATTGCTGATTTTGCTTCAACAGAAAGCATTAATTGTCTCTTTGATATTCTCTATGCCGGTATTTTTGCAAAAGACTATAATAAGAACTTAGATTACAAACTGACAATAGCGGAAAACATCGATGATAGTTTTTCCGAATATGCCTTTATCGATGAGGATAATTCTAAGCTTTAGACAGGTTCGCCTGTCTTTTTAAATTTGACATAAACATTGGAAAATAATACAATTTAATGGCAATTAAGGGGATTTACTATGGAAAATATGATTGAAGTCAAACATCTCTCTTTTGAATATGAAGCAGGTGCAAAAACAATAGAAGATATCTCATTTACGATTCCTAAGGGAAGCTATACAACAATCCTAGGACATAATGGCTCGGGCAAAAGTACTATTGCGAAATTACTCATTGGTCTTCTTGAGGGAGAAGGTGAGATTATTGTGGATCATATCCCACTTACAATCGATACCCTCTATGATGTGAGAAGTAAGGTTGGAATAGTATTTCAGAATCCTGATAATCAGTTTATTGGTTCCACTGTCCGTGATGACATTGCTTTTGGCTTGGAGAATTTATGTGTTGATCCTAATAAGATGGAGGGTATTATTGAAGAATATGCCAGAAAAGTCAATATGTATGAATTCCTAGATCATGAGCCTACAAAGCTATCAGGAGGACAGAAACAGCGTGTAGCCATTGCGGGCATTCTTGCGATGTCGCCATCAATCATTATTTTAGATGAAGCAACGAGCATGCTTGATCCACTAGGAAAACGCGAAATTAATGAACTTGTACATAGCCTCAATAAGGAAAAAGGTATGACAATTCTTTCCATTACGCATGATATTGAGGAAGCTGCCATTAGTGACCAGGTCATATTGATGGGAGATGGACATATTATTCAAACTGGAACACCTGATCAAGTGCTCAAAGAAGTAAAGACTCTTGAATCACTAGCCCTTGATGTTCCCTTTGCCTACAAGATTACATCTGCGCTTAAGAAAAAGGGATTTCCAATCGAGGAAACAATCGACCAGAAAGGACTCGTAGAAACATTATGGCAATTACATTCAAAGAAGTAGAATATACCTATTCTCCTGATACGCCCTTTGCCTATCATGCCCTCAAAGGCATTAATCTCAATATACCTAAGGGCTCGTTTACAGCCCTCATTGGTCATACAGGTTCAGGAAAGAGCACCCTTATACAACATATCAATGGCTTACTGATACCAACACAAGGAGAAGTTTGCATTGATGATTACATCATCACACCAAACAATAAACAAAAACTAAAGCCATTACGTAAAAAAGCTGGGCTGGTTTTCCAGTTTCCCGAATATCAGCTCTTTGAAGAGACGATTGAAAAAGATATTATTTTTGGCCCAATGAATTTTGGTGTTGATGAAGAAACAGCTAAAAAGATAGCACGTGAAATGTTAGTAAAGGTAGGACTTGATGAAAGCTATCTAGAGCGTTCTCCTTTTGAACTCTCCGGGGGACAGAAACGACGTGTTGCGATTGCGGGCATTCTTGCGATGGAACCTGATATTCTTGTTCTTGATGAACCAACAGCCGGTCTGGATCCCCAGGGAACAAAGGAAATGATGCATCTCTTTAAGGATTTCCAGCAAACAGGAAAGAGCGTTATTATGGTAACTCATGATATGAATCAGGTTCTTGAATACTGTGATCATGCGATTGTCATGAATCACGGCAAGATTGAAAAGAACTGCTCAGTTACAGAACTATTTAATGAAACTGAATATCTTGAATCTTTATCCATCGATCTGCCTATTATCACATCATTTATTCATCAGCTTAATCAACAGGGATTCAATCTTCCTGTTTCCATCAGGAGTGTTGATGAACTTATTGAAGCGATAGGGGGTGAGCTTCATGAATGATATCGTATTTGGACAATATCTGCCTGGTCATTCGATTATACATCGCCTCGATCCACGTCTTAAGATTGCATCATTATTATTGTTGTTGATTGCGGTATTTTTTGATGCGGGATTTATTGGCTATGGCTTAATTGGATTATTTGTCTTATTAGCTTTATTACTTAGCAGGATTCCCTTTAAGAGAGTTCTCAAAAGCATGAAGCCAATGATTTTCATGGTTCTCTTTTTAACCATCTTTAATCTTTTCTTTGTCAGAATTGGGCATGTTGTCTATCGTCTTGGACCTGTTCCAATCTACTCTGGCGCTATTCGTCAAACGGAATATATTGTTGTTCGTTTAGTACTGATTATCTGTCTTACAACAATGCTGACATCAACAACAAAACCACTTGATATGACCCTTGGCTTAGAACGTTTGATGAAGCCTTTAAGAAAAGTCGGTTTTCCAGTCCATGAAGTCGCCATGATGATTTCCATTGCCTTACGTTTTATTCCAACCTTAATGGAAGAGACACAGCGTATCATGAAAGCCCAGGCTTCACGTGGTGTGGATTTTAATGAAGGTACTTTTAAAGAAAAGATTGCAGCCATCGTATCATTGATTATTCCACTCTTTATCTCAGCCTTCCAGCGTGCTGAAGATCTCGCTAACGCAATGGAAAGTAGAAATTATAATCCGTCAGCTAAGCGTACACGCTTCCATCAGTTACACTGGCATTATTATGACACGATTGCGATTACACTCGTCCTATGTCTTTTCTTTGGCATCTGGGGGTTAAGCTTTATATTATGAGAATTCAATGTGTTGTAAGCTATGATGGAACAAAGTTCTATGGCTGGCAGAAACAGCCTGACAAGCGTAGTGTGCAGGAAGTTATTGAATGTGCCATCAACAAGATTACGGGTGAACACAATGTTATTCATTCATCAGGACGAACTGACGCTAAAGTGCATGCACACAATCAGGTCTTTCATTTCGATACCCAAAAAGATATCGCCTTCAAACAATGGAAAAGAGCAATCAATCATTTCTTACCAGAAGATGTTTATATAAAAGAAAGCAAACGGGTAGGAGAGGAATTTCATGCGCGTTATAGTGCCATCAAGAAAGAATATCATTATTTATTATCAACAAATGAATATAATCCCTTTGAAAGAGATTATATCTATCAATATCCATATGGTAAGCTTGATTTAGAGGCCATGTGTGATTGTGCTAAGCTCTTTGTTGGAACACATGATTTCGCCTCTTTTTGTGTTTATGATCAATTGGGTACTACGATCAGAACAATCTATCATATTGATATTATTGAAAATGACGGATATTTTACTTTTAAGCTTGTTGGCGATGGATTTCGCCGTTATATGGTACGTATGATTGTAGGCGGTCTTATTCAAGTAGGGGCACATCGTCGCTCTAAAGCTTTTCTTGCTGATTTGTTGGAAAGTAAGGGCGAGAAAAAGTGCTTGTTTAAAGCAGAGCCACAGGGCTTATACTTAGAGCATGTCTATTATGAATAGGGAATGCTTTTGGGCTATTAGAAAGAATAAAACAGATTGAAAAAATAAAGGAAAAAAGATAGCTTTTTTCCTTTTTTCAATTGACAAGGTACTTTTTCAAAGGTATTATAATTGATGTCGATTTAGGTGCTCTTTCGCACCTTAAGAGATGTTTGTTTCTGATAGTTATGTCTTCAACTTATCAAGAAGATGGTTTTTTTCTATCAGCAACTACCTTTTTATAAAGACCCCGGTAAGGTTAATTAAAAGGAGAAAAAAGATGAGACAGACAACAATGGCTAAAGAAGCCACAATCGAAAGAAAATGGTATGTTGTTGATGCTGAAGGTCAGACTTTAGGTCGTTTAGCATCAGAAGTTGCTAGTGTATTAAGAGGTAAGAATAAGCCTACCTACACTCCTCACGTAGATACAGGTGATTATGTTATCGTTGTAAATGCTAGCAAAGTACAGATGACTGGTAATAAGTTAGATACTAAGAAATATTACCATCATACTGGATTCCTTGGTGGATTAAAAGTCAAGACTGCACGTCAGTTTAGAGAAAAGGATCCTGTAGGTTTTGTTGAAGCAGCTGTTAAAGGTATGCTTCCACATAATACTTTAGGTCGTAAGCAGGGAATGAAATTATATGTTTACGCTGGCGCAGAACATCCACATGCTGCACAGAAACCAGAAGAATTAAAGATTAAAGGATAGGGAGGAACAGTAAATGGCAGACGTAATGTATAGAGGAACTGGAAGAAGAAAATCTTCAGTAGCTCGTGTAATGTTAACACCAGGTACTGGTACAATCACTATCAATGGCGTTGACGCAAGAGAATATCTTGAAAGCGACATCTTAATGATGGTCGTAAATCAGCCACTTGAATTAACTGGTACAAAAGATAAGTTTGATGTTAGAGTAAACGTTAGAGGTGGCGGATACTCAGGACAGGCTGGAGCTATCAGACATGGTATCTCTAGAGCTTTATTAGAAGCAGGTTCTGATTATAGACCTGCACTTAAGGCTGCTGGCTTCTTAACACGTGATTCACGTATGAAAGAACGTCGTAAATACGGTCTTAAGAAAGCACGTAAAGCACCACAGTTCTCAAAACGTTAATTTATACGTTTTTGGAGAAATGTACAGAAACTCAAATCAATGGGAGCGTTCATTTGCTCTTATTTGATTTGAGTTTTTTTCTTTCGATGATTTGTCAAATTAAGTGCAACACCTACGATGAGTTACCCAGTAATTCTTCTTTAGGTGTTTTATATTTTATGCATTTACGTGGCCTGTTATTCATTAAATTCAGATTCTTTTTCAATTCCTCCGGGTCCACTTCGGATAGATCCATCCCTTTAGGATAAAACTCCCGCAGTAATCCGTTCGTATTCTCATTGGTTCCTTTTTGCCAGGCACAGTAAGGATCACAGAAATAGGTTTTGCATCCTAATGCTGCTTCGATCTTTTCATACTCCGCGAATTCCTTTCCTCTGTCGAAGGTTATCGTTTTTACCAGTTCCGATGGAAGCTTTCCGAGAGCTTCTATGATTGCCGGTGTTACATTCTTGGCCGTTCTGTCTTCTACAGGGTAATAATGGCAATATTAATTTCCCCAAAATGGGTAATTTAAAATTCCCCAATTTAGGTGGCTTGATATTCCTTTTTCTTTGATTCCTCAAGCTTCTCTAGAACATCCTTTGTCCGGTATGATGGTCCAACGATATTCACAATATGCGAATGATGCAGAAGCCTGTCAAGAATGGCATTGGTTATCACCGGATCGCCAAATATCTCATTCCACTTTGAAAGGCTCTTGTTCGTAGTGATGACTGTGGATTTCTTTTCATACCTGAGCGTAATAAGCTGAAAGAAGAGGTTGGCGTCCTCGCTGTCCAGGTTAAGATATCCTAT
>NZ_JNKU01000031.1 GCF_000702165.1 Sharpea azabuensis DSM 18934 | reverse complement strand
AATCCTGAACTACCTGTTCCTTAAACTCTTTTGAGTAAGATGAATTTCTTTCTTTAGGCTTGAGAGCTTCTTGCCCATTGGCTTTATAGAGACTCGCCCATTGACGTATTCTGTTGTCACCATATTTCCCCATACCTAATTCAAAGGCAATATCAGATGCTGATTTCTTTCCTGATTGATAATCCTGTGCAGCCTTCAGTTTCTGTTCAAATGTATATTTTGCTTTTCTTCCCATAATAAAACCCCCTAAAAGCAGGGCAGTACATTTTGTGTATTTGTACTGTCTACCTTTAGGGGATCGTATCAGAGAGATAGCTTTTTATGCATTTATTCAACTTTATCTTTACGTGCTTCAATGACGCGTTCCTGTAAATACTTATCCATATATTCATAATCAAGGAAAGTTTCCGTAAAGTAACCAGAACCCTGCGTCATACTCTTAAGATCAATCGCAAAGTTCATGACTTCAGCCTGTGGTGCTTCAGCAGTAATCTTCATCAGGCCATCATCAAGAATTTCCTGACCGATAACACGTGAACGATGCTTATTGAAATAGCTCATGATATCACCAAGGTAAGATTCTTCACATACAGCATTTATTGTTACATATGGTTCAAGAAGAATTGGATTCGCTTTTGGTAAAGCGGACTTGAAGCACATGAGCGTAGCAGTCTTGAAGGCTTGTTCACTAGAATCAACTGGATGATATGAACCATCAAGTAAAGTAGCTTTAATGCCAAGCACTGGATAGCCAGCAAGCACACCATGTTGGACGGCTTCAGCTAAGCCTTTTTCAACAGCAGGGAAGTATGATTTTGGAACAGCTCCACCAAAGACTTCTTCAGCAAAGACATAAGGCGTATCGTAGTCGTGGGTTGGCTCAAACTTGATTTCGACATCACCATACTGACCATGGCCGCCCGTCTGCTTCTTATATTTTGTACGATGTGTCACTTCGTTTCTTATGGTTTCTCTGAAACATAAAGTGATGTCGGATAATTTTACTTCAACATTGTATTTATCTTTTAAGCGATCCACAACCGTAGTCAAATGAATATCACCTAAACCATAGAGGCATTGTTCTGCTGTTTCAGCATTTGTTTCAAAGCGAAGCGTTGGATCTTCTTCGAGGAAGCGATTGAGAGCTGCCGAGATCTTATCTTCATTCGCCTTGCCAATAGGTTTAAGTGCTTTACCATAATATGGCTGAGGGAATTTAATAGGTTCATCAACATATTGATAACCTGAAACATTCAGAACATCATTGGTATGTGTATCATCTAGCTTCATCACAGCCCCAATATCACCGGCATAAAGAACACCCGTTTCTTCCATTTTCTTACCTGTCATGATATAGATCTTTGAGAAGTCCTCTTCACGACCATTGCGCATATTGACGAGTTTCATGCCTGCCTCGACATGTCCAGTGACGACCTTAAAAATCGAAATATGTCCGGCAAATGGATCAGCAATAGTCTTGAACACATGGATGGATGTTGGTCTTCCTTCATCATATCCAGCGATATCTTCTTCACCGCTCTGCTTATTTGTGATAATAAAGGAATTTACAGTATCACCAGCAGCAGGGAAGAAAGCAACAATGGAATTCAGTAATTGCTGGATACCAATTGCATCCGTACCACAAAGAACAGGAATCAGTGAATGTTTAATAACACCTTCTCTTAAAGCTAAAGAAATTTCTTCTTTTGTGAATGGTTCTTCAGCAAGATACTTATCCAATAGATCATCGCTTGTATTAGCGACAGCCTCATCAATCATGTCCTTAACTGGCTGAATGAGGTCATCCATGCCTTCAGGAATAGGACAAGGCTTTGTTTCTTTGCCTTCAAAGCGACGCCCTTCCATCTTGGCAACGTTGACATAGCCCACCATCTTGTTGTTTTCCATGATTGGAACCTGGATAGGAGCGACCTGACGGCCATAGACTTCCTGGAGTTCTTTAAGTTTTTCATGATAATCATTATTTGGATAATCAATATTATTGATATATATGATTTTAGCTTTATCATGGGCTCTATACATAGCCTGCTTTGTGCCCGTTGTCAGACCTTTTGTGGCTGGTACGACAATGACAGCACTTTCTGATACAGCTAGTGCAGCCTGTACTTCACCTTGGAAGTCATAGGCACCAGGTGTATCCAAGAGATTGATTTTGCAGTTCTGCCATTCGAGTGGAATAACAGAAAGTGACATTGATGATTGTCTTTTCTTTTCCTCTTCATCAAAATCAGAAATGGTATTGCCTTGTTTAATTGTTCCGATCTGGCTTACCTTACCACTACGGTAAGCCATAGCCTCAATGACGCTTGTCTTCCCACTTCCTGAGTGGCCCAAGATTGCGACATTGCCTATTTCATCGGAGTGATAGTCTCTCATTAGTAATCCCTCCTTGTATAAAATAATGAAATGACTTTTATACAAATATGATACCACTTCTAATATATATATGAAAACGTTTACAATGAATTTTTAAAAACTTTTCATGTAAGTATTGCACCAAAGAGAATACATGCGTGATTAATAAGTATAATAGTGGTATGATGTTGGTATAGGAGGTGACTTATGGACTTTGTTGGCATGGGATTATTAGTAGCTTTATTTGTCGTAAATGCATTGGCGATTGATTTCATATATAATGAGAAATATAAGCGTGCTGGCTTTCTTAATATTGCTGCGTTATGTTTAACTGTAGCCTTAGCTTATAATTTCAAGCAAATGGAAGATATTATGAAAGTCTTTCTTGTGCTTGTCATTGTTGCCATTGCTTTCTTTGTACTAAGATTTGTCTTGCATAAAAGAAAGGCAAATAAAACAAAAATAGAGACTCAGACAGGAGAAAAAGATGAAAACAATTAATTTTGAAATTGAAATGGAAGATGGCGCTATAATGAAAGGAGAACTTTATCCTGAAATAGCTCCAATTACTGTGGAAAACTTTGTTAATCTTTGTAATGAACATTTTTATCAGGGCCTTATTTTTCACCGCGTCATTCCTGGATTCATGATTCAGGGTGGTGGCGTTGATCGTAACTTAAAAGGCAAAGAAGCGAAAAGCATTAAAGGAGAATTTGCTTCAAATGGTGTTAAAAATGACCTCAAACATACAAGAGGTGTCATTTCTATGGCTAGAACAATGATTCCTGATAGCGCAAGTTCACAATTCTTTATTATGCACCAGGATGCTCCTCATCTTGATGGGGAATATGCTGCCTTTGGAAAGGTACTTGAAGGCTTGGAAGAAGTTGACAAGATTGCCAATGTCAGAAGAGATTTCAGAGATTGCCCTTATGAAGCACAAGTTATTAAGGATATTCGTATTTTATAGGAGGAAAAGAAGATGAAGGTATTATTAGCAGGTGGAGCTGGTTATATCGGCTCACATACAGCACTTACTTTAACTGAGGCTGGTCATGAAGTTATTATTGTTGATAATTATGATAACTCTTGTGAAGAAGCTATATTACGAGTAGAAGAATTAGTAGGTAAGAAGATTAAACATTATGAAGCTGATGTTAAGGATAATGCGGCTTTAGATAAAATCTTTAAGGAAAATGATATTGATTGTGTTATTCATTTTGCTGGCTTAAAGGCAGTTGGCGAATCTGTCGTAAAGCCAATTGAATACTATCGTAACAATATTGATACAACATTGTCATTACTTGAAACAATGCGCGCTAATGATGTACATAACTTTGTCTTCTCATCAAGTGCTACAGTCTATGGTGCAGAAAATGACTCGCCACTTTATGAAACAATGAAGAAGGGTACATGTACTAACCCATATGGCTGGACAAAGTGGATGATGGAACAGATACTAACTGATGCAGCTCATGCAGATGAAAACTTATCAGTAGTCTTGCTTAGATACTTCAACCCAATTGGTGCCCATGAAAGTGGACGTATTGGTGAAGATCCAACAGGTATTCCTAATAACTTAATGCCATATGTTACACAGACAGCAGTTGGCATTCGTGATCATTTAACAGTCTTTGGTGATGATTATGATACTCCTGATGGAACATGTCAGCGTGACTATATCCATGTTATGGACTTAGCTGATGGTCATGTTAAGGCTGTAGAATATGCTGCTACACGCAAGGGTGTGGATATTATTAACCTTGGTACTGGTACACCATACTCAGTCCTTGATATCGTTCATGCTTTTGAAAAAGCCAACAACTTAAAATTAAAATATGAAATTGGCCCAAGACGTGCAGGTGATTTAGCCGTATGTTATAGTAATGCGGATAAGGCTAAAGAAGTCCTTGGCTGGGAAGCAAAACGCAATCTTGAAGATATGTGTCGTGATAGCTGGAACTGGCAGAAAAACAATCCAAATGGTTATAAAAAGTAGAATGGAGCAATCCATTCTCTTTTTTTGATATAATCAAATAATTGTCTTTTTTTTAGAACTATTTGTAGTTGCAAGATGTATATAAAAGGCATATAATATTTGAGTTGCTGTAGATTGAAAAGCGAATATGATATCTATATTTTATATATGTAATATATGTATTAAATTTAGCAAAAAGATGAATAGATATGAATAATTCTTTGATATCCTAAAAATATAATGAAATAATTTTGTGTTTTTGTTATAATATGGAAGTGTTTAGAAGGTGGTGCAATTGTGAAAGAAGGAATTAGACGTGAATACAAGAAGCAGTATGACGCCTCTACAAAGAAAATAGATATTGTGAATGTGCCTGAATTTAATTTTATTATGGTTGATGGCATTGGTAATCCGAAGGTGGAAGAATTTAAATTAAAGAGTGAAGCCTTACGTATCATGAGTCAGGAAATCAGAGAATATTTCAAGAAAGAAAAAGACTTACTTTATCTTTTATCACCATTAGAAGGCCTGTGGGATACATATGATAACTCACGTTTTGATGTGACACGTAAAAAGATGATTAAGTTTACATTAATGATGGCACAACCTAAATTACTTGATCAGACAACGTTTGAAATCATTAAACAATCAGTTGCCAACAAGAAAGACAATCCTTATATCATCGATATTTATCTCAAGAAGTTTGAAGAAGGCGAATGTGTACAGATGTTACATAAAGGTGCCTATAATACAGAAATTGATACAACCAAACAGATCATGGAATTCATTACTGTTCAGAATATGAAATTAACGGGATTCCATCATGAAATCTATCTCAATGATCCTAATAAGATTGTTGAAGAAAAACTGAAAACAATTGTTCGTTATGCAATTGAGGAGGATGCTGTTTAAGGGCATCCTTTTATGTTTTTGTAGAGGTTTTATGGTAAGATGATACAAAAGGAGTTGGTTAGATGAAATTAGTATCATGGAATGTCAATGGCATTCGTGCATGTTTAAATAAAGGTTTTGAAGAAAGCTTTCATAAGCTTAATGCGGATATCTTTGCCCTGCAGGAGACAAAAGCGCAACCCGAACAGATCGAACTAGAGTTTGAAGGCTATCATAAATATGTCAATAGCGCTAAGAAGAAGGGCTATAGCGGGGTAGCTGTCTTTGCGAAAGAAGAACCTCTCGCTGTTACAAAGGGGATTGGCATAGAAGAACATGATCAGGAAGGACGTGTTCTAACGCTTGAATATCCTGATTTCTATTTTGTAGCTTGTTATACACCAAATAGTAAACGTGAATTAGCTAGACTGGATTATCGAATGGAATGGGAAGATGCTTTTTTAGCTTATCTTGATCATCTCAAGCTAAAGAAATCAGTCATTCTATGTGGTGATCTCAATGTCGCTCATGAAGAAATTGACTTAAAGAATCCAAAAACAAATCATAAGAATGCAGGCTTTAGTGATGAAGAGAGAGCGAAAATGACACAGCTGTTATCTCATGGTTATATTGATACATATCGTTATTTCTATCCTGATCAGGAAGGTGTTTATTCTTGGTGGAGCTATATGTTTAAGGCTAGAGAGAAGAATGCAGGATGGCGTATTGATTATTTTATTGTCTCTGATGATTTAAAGGATCAGCTTGTGGATGCTTATATTTATACGGATATTATGGGCAGTGATCATTGCCCAGTTGGCTTGGAGGTAAATTTGTGATGAAATTGATGATGATATCTGATATTCATGGTGATTACAGCTCACTTAAGAAAGTCATGGATGTCTATGACCAGGGTGATTTTGACAAGCTTGTCATTTTAGGCGATATTCTCTACCATGGCCCAAGAAATGATTTACCAGAAGGCTATGCGCCAAAGAAATGCATTCCATTACTCAATGCACATAAGCATGATATTCTCGCTGTTAGAGGGAATTGTGATGCAGAAGTCGATCAGATGGTGCTAGAATTCCCAATGCGTGCAGATTACTTGGAAATGTATGTTGATGGACATCGCTTCTATTTAACCCATGGACATCTTTATAATGAAACAAACTTCCCACACTTAAATGCTGGTGATGTCTATTGTTATGGTCATTTTCATATACCTGTTCTAGAAAAAGAAAGTGATTATTTTAAAGTGAATCCTAATTCGATATCCTTGCCTAAAAAAGGAATCCAGTCCTTTATTGTATATGAAGATGAAACATTTAAACTCTATAGCCTAGAGAATGAATTGTTGGATACATTAAATATTGCTGGAAATTAAAAATCCCGTGAAAACGCTTTAAAAGTATGGTATTTTTGAATAAGGGAGGTATACGCTATGACTAAGTATCGTGATATTGCTGATCAGATTCGCAGCAAGATCATAAACGGAGAGTATACCGTTGGCATGAAGCTCCCTTATGAATATATTTTATGTGTGAATTATCGTTGTAATAAAGAAACGATGAAAAAAGCACTGGATATTCTTGTCAAAGAAGGATTGATTATTCGTCGTCGGGGAGCGGGTACATTTGTCAAGGAAACAACACTCCAGGATGGCATCAATAAACAGTTTGAGCGCAGTCTGACAAGACGCTTTCTAGGTAGAAAGACAGTCTCAAGCCAAGTCATTGTCTTTGAGGTGGTGCCGGCAGATCATTTTCTTGCTGAAAAATTGCAGATTGAAGAGGGAGATTTCGTCTATCATATTATTCGTGATCGCTCACTTGATGGAGAACCTTACGTAGAAGGAATCACCTATCTTCCTTTAAATATTGTTCCTCATCTTAAAGTCAACATACTGAATCATTCCTTATATGATTATATTACCCAGGACTTACATTTACGCATACAAAGCTGTCATCTCAATATTACCTCTTCTCTTTCATCATCAATGGAAAGAGATTTCTTAGGCCTTAGCAAGGGAGAACCCTATATTCAGGAAGAACAGACAACATATCTGACAACTGGGGCTATCTTAGAGTATTGTCTTTCCCGCTATCATTATGCGCAATATGAATTTTCAACGATTCTTGTCAATCATTAAAGTGTTTGTTAGAATATAAACGTTGTGATTCAAAAAATATAAGGAGTGGAATTTATGGAGAAGGAATTTAAGGTAAGACCTAACTATGCGGTTGGAGTCTTTAATGCAGCAGTTGTCATCATGCTTATCTTTAATCTTTCAAGCTTTATTAATGGACAGCTTACACTAGCATCATTTATGTTCTATGTTGTCTTTACGGCAGTCTTGACTTTCTATTTTGTGGGCTGTCGTCCAGTAAAATATACCGTAAAAGATAAAGAAGTCATTATGCATAGAAGACTGATTCCTGATAAAAAGGTCGATTTAATTCATGCAGAAGTCATTGCCGATCCCGTTTCAAAAATGAGCGATATCGTAACAAGACCTCATGCCATAGAACTTTATATGGATGATAAGGCATGCATTAAGTTCTTCCCGATGGATGCAGCAGCATTCACGGGTGCAATTTTAGGGGAAAACAAGCGTATCCATTGTACTGTAAAAGCTTATACAGATATGCATCGTAAGATTGAAAAACGTGAACGTAAACAACGTCGTAAAGAAGAACGCAGAAGAAGAAGCCATATTGAAGAATAGGCTTCTTTTTTTAGACTTCTAGTATTAAAGAGGCATTGTGGCTATACCACATAATTAGGATTGCATCTTATTTATAACACTATTCTATGCTATCAGTTTTAAAGATTTAAGGCTTAGAAATCTCTTTTGTGACATGATTGGAATAATACGTATAAAAAACTTTTTATATTAAAATTCATAAAATATCATGAAATATTTATATATTTTTAAGAATAATCATGTTGTGAGTAATAAAAGTATGGTATTTTTAAGTTAAAACTCATTGACAATTGAAAGGGCTTACCTTACAATATTGTTGTCGAAAATATTTCAAAGGGAGGAAAATTTATGGACGCATTTGCTGACACTTTGGGTCGCGTTGGTGCTTGGTTCGGTCAGAATAAATATTTATCTGCCATCAAGAACGCATTCCAAAACTTCATGCCAGCGACTATTACTGGCGCTGTTGGTGTACTATGGACTAACGTCTTAGTCAACTCCAGCACAGGTTTAGGTAAACTTTGGTCTCCTATCATGGCCTTAGAAGTACTAAACCCTATCTTTTCTGCTATGCAGTATGCAACTATCTCATGTATCACTATTGGTGTAACAATGTTAATCGCATCGGAAATTGCTGAGGCTAACGGTGAAACTGGTTCTTATCCAGCTGTTCTTGGATTCATCCTTTGGATGATGGTCACTCCAACTTCATTCACTGCTGGTTCATTATCAACTTCAGTTACATCTGCTGGTGGTAATACAGTTTCAGTAAGCTTAGCTGACTTATTTAATTCTAAAGGTGTAGCTGCTGCTCTTGCCAAAGCTGCAAAAGCAACATTGCCTGCAGGTGATAAGTTAAAAGCTGGTGCTGCTAAGGGTATTACAGTTGATAGCTTTGGTTATCAAGGTATCCTTTCTAACTACACTGCTGCAACTGGTTTATTCACTGGTTTAATTGTTGCCATTGTTGGTATGGAAATCTATAATGCATTCCGTAAGAATGATGCATTAAAGATCAAGATGCCTGAACAGGTTCCACCTGGAGTTGCTAAGGCATTCGAAGTCTTAATTCCTACTACATTAACTGCAATTGTTGTTGGTGCTGTTGGCTTAGTTGTTCAGTTAGCGACTGGCGCTGAATTAAACGCATTAATCTATAACTTAGTACAGAAACCATTAGGTAGCATTATCGGTGGTAACATTGTTGCATTAAGCTTCATGTACATCATCATCATGTTATTCTGGTGCGTAGGTATTCATGGTAACAACATGTTAGCTGCTATCAAGGAACCTATCTTAAGACCATTACTTTACGAGAATACTGCTGCTTATACAGCTGGTAAAGAACCACCTAATGTATTCAACTTAACAATGTGTCAGGGCTTCGCTGAATGGGGCGGTTCTGGTGTAACTCTTGGCTTAGTATTCGCTATCTTGATTTTCTCTAGACGTGAAGATAACAGAACAATCGCTGGTATCTCATTAGTTCCAGGTTTATTCAATATCAACGAAACTATGACATTCGGTTTACCATTAGTATTAAACCCAATCTTAGACATCCCATTCATCTTCGCTCCAGTTATCACATTAATTATTGGTTATATCTTAACAATTTCTGGATTCTGTCCTAAAGTTGTCCTTGAAGTTCCATGGACAATGCCACCAGTTATCTTCATGTTCGTCGCAACAGGTGGTAAGATTAGGGGTGCCGTTTCACAGTTGATCGTTATTGCTGTTTCTACATTAGTGTACATTCCATTCTTATTAGCTTACGAACGTACACAGAACAAGCAGTCAGCTGCTGAATAGTATGCTTATTGGAAGAGTGAATTTTCACTCTTCTTTTTTTGATTTATGAAAACTTTGGATTTTTGTATACAAAATATATTTTATCATTATAATAGGGGACAAAAGGAGAATAAGAAAAATGGATATGGATTCTTTACTTGAACAATATGGTTCTTTAACATTCTCGGATGAGGTCTTAAAGGGCCGTATTCCCAAGTCTACTTATAAGGCTTTTCATGAGTCATTAGCGAAGGATGAGCCACTCTCAAAGGAAACGGCAACAGTCATTGCCAATGCAATGAAGATCTGGGCTGTTGAACATGGGGCAACTCATTTCACACATTGGTTTACGCCAATGACAGGTCTTACAGCTGAGAAACATGATGCTTTCTTAGAACCTGATGGTGAACATGCGGTGCTTGAATTTAGTGGGAAGACACTACGTAAAGGTGAACCTGACGCATCAAGTTTCCCTAGTGGGGGCTTACGTGCAACATTTGAAGCAAGAGGCTATACGTCATGGGATTGTACATCACCAGCTTTTGTGAAGAATGGGTCACTATATATTCCAACCCTCTTTTGTTCCTATACAGGTGAGGCGCTTGATGAAAAAACGCCACTCTTAAGATCATTAGAAGCATTGAATCGTTCAGCATTACGTCTCATGCCAGCGCTTGGCCTGGATGATGTGAAACATGTCAATGCATCAGTCGGGGCAGAACAGGAATATTTCCTCGTCCCTGATGAATATTATCAGAAACGTATTGACTTAAAGCTCACAGGTCGTACGCTCTACGGTGCAATGGCACCTAAGGGACAGGAATTAGGGGATCATTATTTTGGTTCTATTAAACGTAAAGTTGGTGCCTTTATGAAGGAATTAGACCAGGAGTTATGGAAGTATGGCATTCCCTCAAAGACTAAGCATAACGAAGTCGCACCTGCCCAGCATGAGGTTGCTTGTGTTTATGCGGCATGTAATATTACTGCTGACAATAACCATCTCTTGATGCAGTTAGCCCAGGATATTGCTAAGAAGCATGGCTTAAGATGCTTATTGCATGAAAAACCATTTGATGGTGTCAATGGCTCAGGTAAGCACAACAACTGGTCCATTACGACGGATACAGGTGTCAATCTCTTTAATCCAGGAAAGGATCCATTACATAACTTACCATTCCTCGCTACATTGGCATGTACGATTAAAGGTGTTGATGAATATGCGGAATTATTAAGACTTTCGGCAGCAAGTGCTGGTAATGACCATCGTCTAGGTGCTGATGAAGCTCCACCTGCCATCGTTTCGATGTTCTTAGGAGATGACCTGGATGCGGTTGTCAACCACATCATTCGTCATGAAGATGCGAAAGAAGAAAGCCATGAAAGATTCCAGACAGGTGTCTCTGTCATTCCAACATTCTCAAAAGATACAACTGATCGTAATAGAACATCCCCATTTGCCTTTACAGGTAATAAGTTTGAATTCCGTGCAGTCGGCAGTGCCCAATCAATCTCAAGTGCCAACACTGTTCTTAATACAATGATGGCTCAGGAAATGGATGAAATGTGTAATCGTATTGAAGCTGGGGAAGATATCATGGATGTCATTCGTTCATTCTTTAAAGAACACCAGCGTATTATCTTCAATGGTGATGGTTATTCAGAAGCATGGCAAGAAGAAGCTATGCGTAGAGGCTTACCAAACAATCGCAATACAGTTGATGCCGTAAGATGTTTAAACGAAGAACGCTATATCCAGCTCTTTGAAAAGCAGGGTGTCTATACACGTACAGAAATTGCTTCGCGCTATGATATTCGTTTGGATAATTATGTGAAAACCATTCAGGTCGAAGCATTAACTGCTAAACGTATGGCGCAGAATCAGCTTTATCCAGCTGTATTACGTTATATTGGTCAGATCAGTGAAGATTGCAGTGGCTTAAAGAATAATGGTATTGATAATGACTTCTTAGTTGATGATCTGAGAAATCTTGCGGATGGCGCAAGAAAGATGAAAGAAGAAATGCAGACTTTAGATCAGGCAATTGTAAAAGCACAGAGTCTTGTTAATCGTGAAAAGATGGAAGAAGCAGTGGCATGGCGTGATGAAGTTCTCCCTGCCATGAATGCTTTACGTGCGACAACTGATCATCTTGAAACAATGGTTGCTGATGGGAACTGGCCAATTCCAACATATACTGATTTATTATTTGGTATCTAAAATAGAAAAAGGAGCATGTCTCCTTTTTTTTTAGGTGTGAGTTTGATATAATTAGTAATACGTTAGGGGGTAATGCGTATGAGAATCAGGTTATATAATCGAATGGATTTAGATGATGTCTTAAAGTTATATTATGATACAGTTCATTCTGTCTGTGCGCAGGATTATTCTCTTGAAGAACTTGATGCCATGGCACCAGAGAAGCCCAATATCTATCATTGGGAAACATCCTTAGAAAAGAACCATACGATTGTGGCTGTTAATGATGAAGATGAGATTATTGGCTTTGGAAATATTGGGCAGACAGGTTTCTTAGATCGTTTATATGTTGATAAGGACTATCTGCATCAAGGTGTGGCAAGTGCACTTGTGAAGCATCTAGAAAATTATGCAAAGGTCAATGGCAACAATATTATTGATACGATCTCAACGATTTCATCAGAAGACTTCTTTAAGAAGTTAGGATATAAGACTCTTAGTGAAGATATTAGTGAACTAAGAGGGGAAAGAATTGTGGGGTATGCAATGGAAAAGAAGCTCTAAGCTTCTTTTTAAATGTTATGAAGAAATTACGATATTATTTACCATCAATTTGTATATTGGTGATGATTTTTGGCTTTTCTAGCCAGAATGGCCATCAATCCGGTTCATTGTCAGATGCCATCTATTATAGCCTGAATGCCTTGATCACATTGCCATTTTCTAAAGACAGCATGGTCTTTGTAATCCGTAAGTGTGCTCATATGACGGAGTTTGGCTTACTGGCTTTATCACTCTATTATGGCATGGCTAAGAATGGCCATACCAAGCTATTCGTTAAAGCGCTCTTATTGACATTTGTCTTTGCCTGCACGGATGAATTTCATCAGCTCTTTATTGCCGGAAGGGCAGGACAATTTAGAGATGTTCTTATTGATACTACGGGTGGATTGCTCTTTTTATCCCTTTTACAATTGATCAGATATCAAAAAGGATCGAACTCTTAATGAGCTCGATCCTTTTTTAATGACGTTTATTTTTATTGAAGTTGATTAAGCAGCCAGCTTTCACAATTTCACGTTCATCATGGGTCATATCCTGAATATAAAGCTTGATTTCTTGAGCTTTACCATTCTTGATGACATAGGCTTTAATATGGCTTAAGTCACCATCAAGGATTGTTCTGATATGAGGGACGTAGATATAATCATCGACATCTAATACATCAGCTGATCCATCAAGATGGAAAGGAATCATACCCCAGTTCATACAGTTAGAGCGATAGCGCTTTGTGGCATATTCTTGTGTAATATTCGCAAGTCCACCAAGAACACGCTGACAGCTTGCGGCCTGTTCTCGCGCACTGCCATCTCCTGGCTTGTTGGCATAAAGGACAGAACCAATTTCGACATCCAATGGATTGACATCATCAATCGTCTTGATGACATCAAAGACATCTTTAAGTTCAGGGGCGATTTCACCTTTTTTACGTAAGTCTTCAAGATCACGAATAGCTTTGGCATGTGGGACATATTCTGGATCACGACGGCTTAATGTGAATTCGGCTAAGCCAAGTGGGTTAGAACGATAGGAAGATGTTTCACCACTAGGAATAAGTTCATCGGTTGTAGTGACATCGTCTTCAATCTTGCTGGCAACCTTAAGAAGAATATTCTCACTTAAAGCTTCCTGTTCTGGCCAGTCTTTGATATTGGGACCAAAACGTAGTGGTGTCTCTTCGTGGGCTTTTTTAAAGCCATTGTAGACACGTGCCTTGTATGAACGATCATCATAATTATATTCTGGAACATCTCCCCAACAATCCAGGTGTTCTGCACTTGTCAGAATACCACCATTGGCTGCTGTTGCGGCAATGCTTCTTGCATCCATTAAGGCAACTGCACTCATCTGGCCGGCACCAGGCTTACTGCCTTCACGGTTTGGGAAGTTACGTGTTGTATGACGGATGGAAAGGGCATTGTTGGCAGGGGTATCACCGGCACCAAAACATGGCCCACAGAAAGCACTACGAATAATAGCGCCCGTATC
Source organism: Sharpea azabuensis DSM 18934 (assembly GCF_000702165.1). Lineage (GTDB taxonomy): Bacteria > Bacillota_I > Bacilli_A > Erysipelotrichales > Coprobacillaceae > Sharpea > Sharpea azabuensis. The sequence continues at coordinate 21,283 of NZ_JNKU01000031.1, read as the reverse complement.
CATAAGATCGGCAAGAAGCCCTTTACGGTCTAAGTCCGTATAGACTGGCTGGCTTGATGGATAGACAGATAAATAGAATTCATCATTGCCAATACTCTTACCCTTTAAGGCATGAGCTGCTTCAACGACATTTGTATAATTCCCACCAGCACATCCGGCAATCACACCTTGCTGGACCTGAAGCTTGCCATCAGGCGTAATCTTGTCCTTGAGGGTGAAGTGTGCACGGCCACCGGAAATACGCGCTGCTTCTTTTTCTGTCTGATCAAGAATTTCTTCGAGATTTTCATAAAGTTCATCAATCGTATAGGCATTTGATGGATGGAAAGGCAATGCAATCATTGGCTTGATTTCATCAAGATGCACAACAACACAACCATCATAATAAGCAATATGAGCAGGGTTTAATTCCTGATAATCATCTTCACGATGGTGCTTTTTTAAGAAGCTCTTTGTATCTTCATCAGTACGCCATATAGAAGAGAGACATGTTGTTTCAGTGGTCATAACATCAACGCCATTACGATAATCCGTTGTCATAGAAGAGACACCAGGACCAATAAATTCCATCACCTTGTTTTTCACATAGCCATTCTTGAAGACTTCACGAATAATAGCTAAGGCAACATCATGTGGACCTACCCATGGCTTAGGGGCACCATCTAGATAGATGGCTACAACACCAGGATAAGCAACATCATAGGTATCTTCTAGTAACTGTTTGACAAGCTCACCACCACCTTCACCAATAGCCATTGTGCCTAATGCACCATAACGGGTATGGGAATCAGAACCAAGAATCATCTTGCCACAACCGGCAAAGTTTTCACGCATATACTGGTGAATAACGGCAATATGCGGAGGTACATAAATACCACCATATTTCTTAGCCGCACTTAAGCCAAAGAGATGGTCATCATCATTAATTGTGCCACCAACAGCACATAAAGAGTTATGACAACATGTCATGACATAAGGAAGAGGGAATTTTTCCATTCCTGATGCATGAGCTGTCTGAATAATACCGACATAGGTAATATCATGTGAAGCCATCGCATCAAACTTAATCTTTAAGTTCTTGTCATCACCACTCGTATTATGCTTCGATAAAATGGAGTAGGCAATGGTTCCTTTGCGTGCTTCTTCTTTATTAAGAGGCTGCTGATAATTTACAGCTTCATCTTCACTTATAATTGTCTTGCCATCGACAATAAAAACACCTTGATCATATAGCTTCATTTTGACACCTCCAAATTGTATACAATTATACTATATGCATATCTTATACGAAAGAGGTTTTGATGTCCATTGTTTTGTTTTAGAATATGAAAAAAGACCTGCTGATACAGGCCTAAGAATTCAGCTCTTCCCATTCTTCCATCAGAGCTTCTAGTTTTTGATTGCATTCTTCGATTTCATTGGTGAGATCGTTGTAACGCTGATAGTCATTTAGGACATCTTCATTGTTAAGAAGTTCAGTCTTATTGTTGATGTCTTCTTCAAGTTGGGAAATATCTCTTTCCAGAGATTTGATTTTATTCTTGGTTTTACGGTCCATCGCTAGCTCAGTCTTGACTTGTGTGGTTTGATTATTCTTGACTGTTTCCTGATGATCAATACGATGTTCAAGATAGTAGGCATAATCGCCTTTATATTCTTTAATACCATGCGTAGACATATCGAGAATACGGGTTGCGATTTTATTGATGAAATAACGGTCGTGGGAAATAAAGAGAATTGTGCCTGGAAAATCCAATAGTGCATCTTCTAACACTTCCTTGGATTGGATGTCGAGGTGGTTTGTCGGTTCATCAAGAATGAGGAAGTTATCTTTATGAAGTAAGAGCTTCATAAGGACAATACGTCCCTTTTCGCCACCGGATAAGACATCGATGGTCTTAAAGACATCATCCCCTCTAAAGAGGAATGTGGCACAGATATTTCTGATTTCGGTATTATTCATCTGGGGATAGCTATCATGGATTTCATCAAAGATGGTATTAGCTGGATTAAGGGACATTTGTTCCTGATCATAGTAACCAATCATCACTTTTACACCAATCTTAATCTTACCAGCTGTCGGATGGTAGTCATTGAGAATAAGATGGAAGAGGGTCGTCTTGCCAATGCCATTAGGACCAAGTAAGCCAACACGTTCATTCTTTTTGATATCGAAAGAAATATGATCAAATAAAGGATGATCAAAAGCCATCGCTAGATCAGTGACTTTAAGGACATCAAACCCACTTTCGACTTCTGGAGAGAATTGTAAGCGGATATTGGCAGGAAGGGCATCAGGACGTTGGAGATGTTCCATTTTTGCAAGTGCTTTCTCTTTGCTTTCAGCACGTTTGATACTCTTTTCGCGGTTGAAGGCTTTTAAGGTATCGATGGATTCCTGCATGCGCTTGATTTCTTTCTGGTTGTTGAGGTAATGCTTCAGTTCAACATCACGATTATGCTTCTTAATGCGGGCATATTCCTCATAATGACATTTATAGATGGTTGAACGGCCATTCTCAATCTCCATAATACTTGTTGTAACCTGATCAATAAAGTAACGGTCATGCGATACGACAATGACGGCCTTGCTGTAGTTTTTGAGATAGCCTTCTAGCCATTCAATGCTTTCAAGATCGAGATGGTTTGTTGGCTCATCCAACAATAATAAGTCAGGCTCACTTAGAAGGAGTTGTCCAAGGGCAATTCTTGTTTTCTGGCCACCTGATAATATGCCCATTGGCTTATGCCACATGTTTTCCTCAAAGCCTAAGCCATTGAGAATCCCTTTGATATTGGATTCCATGGCATAGCCACCTTCATCATTGAAGCGTGCTTGCAGCTTGTCATATTCATTCATGACAGCTTCAAAATGCTCACTATCACCCATCTGCATTTCGAGTTCACGCATGCGTTTTTCTATTTGTATTAAGTTTTTAAAAGGCTCTTCTAAAGTTTCATAGATACCTTTATCGAGGTCAAAGCGATGTTCCTGGGATAAGTAACCAATTTTGACATCATTGGGAATGCTTAAAGTCCCACTATCATAAGACTCATTATTTTGAATAATACGTAAAAGTGTGGATTTACCAGCTCCATTGACGCCAATGATAGCCATCTTGTCATGGTCATCCATCATAAAGGTAATATCCTTTAAAACATCCTTACCATCAAAGGTCTTTGTAAGAGAAGAACAACTTATAATCATTTCTCATCACCGTCAGTTATCATAACATAAATAGATGTAATGAACTATGTTTTTCTTCTTTATTGCTTATTTGTAAGGATTAAGGAAATTTTTATCATAAATGTGAAAACTTTCGCATAGCACAAATAAGTATGATAAAATGGGCATAAAGTAAATTAAAGGAAGGGTAATAATATGAGTAGACTTTCTATTGTGACAAAAGACCGTGCTGAAGAAACGGTCGAAGAGCTCTACAAAGATCTTGAGCGACGTATTCAGGCCTCGCAACCAGGTCTTTGTCCTGTTGATTTAGCGGCTTCATTTCTCAATATGTGCCATGCCCAGTCATGTGGGAAATGTACGCCATGTCGTGTTGGCTTGGGACAGCTTGAATCACTCATTCATCAAGTCCTTGATGGTGATGCTAGTGAAACAACACTCAAACTTATTGAAACTACAGCACAATCTATTTATACAACAGCTGACTGTGCGATTGGTTCAGAAGCCGCTCGAATGGTTTTAAAGGGGGTTCGTGGCTTTAGGGATGACTATCTGGAACATATTCATCATGGTCGTTGTCTGAATGTCCAGAATCAGCCTGTGCCATGTGTAGCCCAATGTCCAGCCCATGTTGATATTCCGGGTTATATTTCATTAGTTCATGATGGTCGTTATAATGATGCGGTTATGCTTATTCGTAAAGATAATCCATTCCCATCAGTATGTGGTCTCATTTGTGAACATCCATGTGAAGTACGTTGTCGTCGTACGATGGTTGATGATCCTATTAATATTCGTGGCTTAAAGCGTTTTGCCTGTGATCATGAAGATCATCTTCCTACTTTCAAGAAATATGATGCGACACATAAGAAGGTCGGCATTATTGGTGGTGGACCTAGTGGTTTATCTGCTGCCTTCTATTTAAGCATCATGGGGCATGATGTCACTGTGTTCGAACAGCGTCATCGTTTAGGCGGGATGTTGCGTTATGGCATACCAGCCTACCGTTTACCTCGTGAAGCTTTGGATCATGAAATCGATGTCCTTAAAACAACGGGCTTTAAGACAAAGACGGATGTTTCTATTGGCAAGGATATCTCTTTGGCAGAACTTGAAAAAGACTTTGATGCGCTCTATGTTTCGATTGGTGCCCATAATGATCGTAAAATTGGTATTGAGGGTGAAGATGCCAACGGTGTCATGAGTGCCGTTGAAATGCTGAGAGAAATTGGTGATGATCATATGCCTGATTTTTCTTCCCAGCGTATTTGTGTCATTGGCGGTGGTAATGTCGCCATGGACGTTGCTCGTTCATCAATTCGTTTAGGCGCTAAATCCGTCCAGATTATTTATCGTCGTAGGCAGACAGATATGACAGCTTTGCCAGAAGAAGTTGAAGGTGCGATTGCCGATGGTTGTGAAATCATGGAACTTTATGCGCCTGGACGTATTGAGAAAGATGCCAATAATAATGTCACAGCCTTTATTGCCGTGCCACAGATTGTCGGTGCTATTAAATGGGGACGTCCAACACCAGTAAAAGCCAATCAGGAAGAATTGCGTATTCCTTGCGATAAAGTCATTGTCGCAATTGGTCAGGGTATTGATTCACAAAGCTTTGGTGATTTTGGTATTCCTATTGAAAGAGGACGTTTGCAGGCCTTTGATACAAGTGAAGTCAAAAACAAGGCTGGTATTTTTGCCGGTGGGGATTGTGTAACTGGTCCAGCAACAGTTATTAGAGCGATTGCGGCAGGTAAGGTGGCTGCTGCCAATATCGATGAATATTTAGGCTATGAACATGAAATCAATTCTTCAGTTGATATTCCTCGTATTCGCTTTGATGATCATCAGCCATGCGGTCGAGTCAATATGAAAGAACGTCCAGCCTCAGAGCGTATTCATGACTTCAAGCTCATGGAATGTGGTATGACTGAAGAAGAGGCATTACAGGAATCAAGCCGCTGTCTTCATTGTGACCACTTCGGGTACGGAATTTTTAAAGGGGGACGTGAGGCCAAATGGTAAATAATGTAAGAATATGGATTGATGGCCATAGTTATCATGTGCCAGAAAGAACGACAATTTTAGATGCTGCCAAGATGGCAGGTATTCAGATACCTACTCTTTGTTATTGGAAGGGGCTCAATGAAATCGGCGCATGCCGTGTCTGTGTGGTTGAGGTAGAAGGCTATGAACGTCTCTTTACCGCCTGCAATAATACCGTTGATGAAGGGATGGTCATCTGGACGAATTCGAAAAAGGTCAGAGAAGCACGTATTGTCAATGTGCAGCTCATACTTTCCCAGCATAATGCCAACTGTACAATGTGCACACGTTCAGGCAACTGCTCGCTCCAGAAAGTTGCCAATGATTTAGGCATTATGGATAGTCCTTATAAAAAAGATATTCCTGCGCAAAAGGGCAATCCTAATTTCCCACTCATTCGTGATTATACAAAATGTATCAAATGTATGCGTTGTATTCAGGTTTGTGATAAGATTCAGAATTCTCATATCTGGGATGTTGTCAATACAGGCTCACGTACAACGGTTGATGTGCGTGATGTCTATTCGCTTGAAGATTCCAAATGTGCATTATGCGGTCAGTGTATTACCCATTGTCCTGTTAATGCCTTGCATGAACGTGATGATACAGATAGTGTTTATGAAGCTATTGATGACCCAAAGAAAGTTGTCATTGCTCAGATTGCTCCATCCATTCGTACAGCCTGGGGTGAAGAATTTGGCTTATCGCCCGATGTTGCGACAGTGGAACGTTTAGCAGAAGCACTCCATATGATTGGTTTTGATTTTATTCTCGATACGGACTTTTCTGCCGATCTGACAATCATGGAAGAAGCCAGTGAATTCTTAGATCACTTACAACATCCTACTGATCATAAATTCCCAATGTTTACATCATGTTGTCCTGGCTGGGTACGCTTTGTGAAAGCCCATTATCCAGAATTTGTCGACCAGCTTTCGACTTCTAAATCGCCACAGCAGATGTTTGGGGCGATTGCGAAGTCCTACTATGCGAAGTTGTTGCAGGTGGAACCTGAGAATATCTATAGTGTTTCCATCATGCCTTGTCTCGCCAAAAAACAAGAATGTGATATTCCAGTTATGAATGATGCTTGTGGGGATCCTGATGTGGATGTTGTCTTAACGACAAGAGAAGTGAACCGCATGATTCGTCGTGCTTATATCATTCCTAGTGAAATCAAAGAACGTGCTCTTGACATGCCTTTAGGTCTTGGCTCAGGTGCTGGTAATATCTTTGGGGCTACGGGTGGTGTTATGGAAGCAGCTTTGCGTACAGCCTATCATTTTGCGACTGGTCATAATCCTGATCCCGATGCTTTTAGGGAAGTACGAGGGATGGAAGGCTGGAAAGAGAAAGTCTTTGATATGGACGGAACAAGTGTCAAGGTTGCCGTTGCCAATGGCTTAGGCAATGCTTCAAGACTGCTTGATGCTCTTAAGGCTGGCAAAGTAAGTTATGACTTTGTTGAAGTCATGGCTTGTCCTGGCGGTTGTGTCGGTGGTGGCGGTCAGCCTATTCATGATGGCAAGTTTGAAGCGCTAGAACGTGCTGGTGTCCTCTATCGTCAGGATGCCAAGAATGTCATTCGCTTCTCCCATGAAAATCCATCCATCAAAGAAGTCTATCAGGAATTCTTAGGCCAGCCTAATAGTGAAAGAGCCCATCACTTATTACATACTGATCATCATGCCTGGAAAATGCCTGGTGAGAAATAATGATTTCTAAGTCAAAGAAGGAAAGCTTCTTTGGCTTTTCTTTTGGGGTGTTAGGCGTGTTAATGGGGAAAGAGTATGGTATAATGAAAAAGCTTACAAAAAAGGCATGAGAAAGGAGCTGTCATTATGTTGAAAATTGCTGTCTATGGCAAGGGTGGTATTGGTAAATCAACCATGACAAGTCATTTGTCTGCGGCTTTCGCAACGCTAGGCAAAAGGGTGATTCAGATTGGCTGTGATCCTAAAGCCGATTCAACCATCAGTCTGCTTCATGGCGAACCATTAAAACCGGTGATGGAATATTTGCGTGAAGATCAGGAACCACAATCAATTGAAGAAATCTCGAAAGTGGGATTTGGCAATATATTATGTATTGAAACAGGGGGACCAACACCAGGACTTGGTTGTGCTGGTAGAGGTATTATTGCGACCTTTAATTTATTAGAAGACTTGGATTTATTTGAAGAATATCAACCCGATGTGGTGATGTATGACGTCTTGGGAGATGTTGTCTGTGGTGGTTTTGCGGCACCTATTAGAGAAGGCTATGCCAAGGATGTCATTATTGTCACAAGTGGTGAAAAGATGGCTCTTTATGCCGCTAATAATATTCAGAGTGCGGTGAAGAACTTTGCTGATCGTGGCTATGCCCAGGTTAAGGGAATCTTGTTGAACCACCGTAATGTGGAAAATGAGACTGAGAAGGTTGAAGCATTTGCACAAGAGAATGATTTGAAGATTATTGGGGAAATTCCTCGCAGCAATGATATCAATCGTTATGAAGAGATGGGCATGACAACGATTGAAGGGGATATCAATCTTGAAGTCAGCCAGAAGTTTATAGAACTGGCAAAGAAGTTGTTGGAAGATGAAAGCTAAATATTTTAAGGCGAGTGAGCTTGCGAAGCGACAAGACATCCCCGATATCTTTCAGACCAATAACCATCTCATTTATTCTTCACCAGCCACATTAGCCTATAATTCCCCAGGGGCGCAGGGCTTTGGCGTGAAACGTGCTGGCTTAAGCGTCCCAGAAAGTGTCATGTTGATTGTTTCCCCAGGATGCTGCGGACGCAATACTTCCGCCATTACGACAAATGATGACTATAAGCATCGCTATTTCTACTATCTTATGGATGAGACAGATATTGTGACAGGACGTCATCTTGCCCATATTCCTCAGGCTGTTAAGGAAGTTGTCGAAAGTCTTGAAGTGAAGCCCAAAGTTGTGATGATTTGTATTACCTGCGTTGATGCATTGCTTGGGACGGATATGGAAAGAGTTTGCCGGAAATGTGAAGCGCTGGTACCTGGCGTGAAAGTCAAGCCTTGTTATATGTATGCATTGACGAGGGAAGGCAGAAAACCACCAATGGTCCATGTCAGAGAGTCCATCTATTCTTTATTAGAAAAGAAAAAGCGTCATGCCCGTCATGTGAATTTACTTGGTTTCTTTGCCCCATTAAATGATCAAAGTGAGCTTTATTGTTATTTAGGACAACTCGGTATCACAAAAATCAATGAGATTTCGCGAATGAAGACGTATGAAGAATTTGAAGAAATGGCTTGTGCCAATTTCAATCTCATTCTCCATCCCGAAGCACGCGCAGCCGCAAGCGACTTAGAAAAGCGCTTAGGCATTGGTTCAATTGAGCTTTCACGTTTTTACGACTTAGAAAGTATTCATCATCAATATCAAGCTTTCTTTCAAGTCTTTCAAAAAACAATTGATGACCAGCAGGACTACCAGAACGCCCTTAAAGCTTATGAAAGCTTACCCCATACCTTGCATTTTGCGATTGGTGAAACTCTGAATGCCGATAGCTTTGAATTAGCCTACGCTTTGTTGAAACAGGGCTTTCATGTCTCAGCAATCTATGCCACATATGGCCAACATGCAGCCTATTATGTCAAAGAGATTGCGAAAATGTCACCGGACACAAGAATCTACTGTAATAATGAACCAAGCATGCTTTATTATGATATGTCGAATATCACTGTTGACATCACACTAGGCAAAGATGCTGCCTACTATCATCCACATGCCAGACATGTCTTCTTTAATGAAGATATTCAGCCCTATGGCTATCAGGGTGTGATCGACTTATGTACAAAGATTGGAGGCGTACTATGAAAGGACTGAGAAAATATCTGACGCCCTTTGCCCCCGACCAGTCAGGTGCCGTCAGTGTCCTTTATGAACTTGGTGGCCTGACTGTTATTATTGATGCTGGAGGCTGTACGGGCAATGTCTGTGGCTTTGATGAACCGCGCTGGTTTGACAAGCGTTCGGCTATCTTTTCAGCAGGACTGCGTGATATGGATGCGATTCTTGGTAGGGATGATGCCTTGATTCAAAAGATTGTTGATATCAGTGATGCCTTTGATGCAAACTTCATCGCCTTAGTGGGCACACCGGTACCAGCTGTGATCGCAACGGACTATCAGGGGATTTGTCATATTCTTGAGAAGAAGATTCATAAACCGGTCATCTATGTCCCTACAACAGGTGTTGGCTTATATGATGAAGGTATGGAGATGGCTTACTTAGCCTTATTTGAGAAATTTGCCAACAACAAACCTACCTCACAGACAGAAGCTATTCTTGGTGTGACACCTTTAGATTTTACGCATGCATTTTCTTTACCAACATTCAATAACTTTGAAGATTTTGGTTGTGTAGGTTCTTTAAAAAAGCTCTATGTCGCTTCACCGGCCGCTTTAAAAGCCGCCAAACGACTACATAATCGTTATGGAATAGATTATGAAGTGAGAATACCGGGCTTGTCTCTCGATATACATGATGTCCATCATATTCTTTTTATTGGCCAGCAGGTTATTGGTCATACATTAAGACAACAGCTTGCCATTCCTTTTGATATTGCTTCCTTCTTTATGATGAAACCAACATTAAGAGAAAAGGGTGATGTACATCTTATTGAGGAAGATGATTTAATTGAACTTGTGAAAAAGAATGATTATGACATGATTATTGGTGATCCTATCTTTAAAGACATGCTTCAGGATTACCAAGGGCAATATCTTGAACTGATTCATTTTGCCGTATCGGGAAGGCGTGATTTTTCATGACAACAGAATGTCTTCGTGTCTTTGGTATCGTACAGGGCGTTGGCTTTCGTCCTACGGTCGCTAGACATGCTTCAACTTGCAATATTAAAGGCACTGTTTCCAATAAAGGCCCTTATGTCGAAATCTATGCTCAGGGGAGTGAAGAGCAGGTAGCTCATTTCAAGGAACTCTTAGAAAAAAAGCCCCCACAACGTTCAACAATCCTCAAGATTACAAGTCAGAAAGTGATTGCTCCAGTCTTTGAAGATTTTCAAATCATTCAAAGCGAAAAGACAAAGGGAGAAATCTTTATATCTCCTGATATTGCGACATGTGAGACATGCCGTCAAGAACTCTATGATCCAAGTAATCGTCGCTATCTTCATCCTTTCATTAACTGTACATCATGTGGTCCCCGTTTAACGATTCTTGAAGGTTTGCCCTATGATCGTGAACGCACAAGCATGAAAGTATTCCCCATGTGTCCAACATGCGAAAAGGAATATCATGATCCTACAAGCAGACGTTATGATGCACAACCGGTATGCTGCAATGAATGTGGTCCTGAAGTCTATCTATTAGATGAAAACATGAAAGGACATGAAGCCATCAGTCATGCTCGTCAATTGCTTCATGATGGCAAGATTGTGGCTATCAAAGGAATTGGTGGTTATCATCTTGCCGTTGATGCGACAAATGAAGAAGCTGTCAAAAGACTGCGTGAGCGCAAGCATCGTCCTTTTAAGCCCTTTGCGGTTATGGCAAAAGATATCACTGTTGTCGAACGGGAATGTGTAGTGGAAAATGAGACAGTGAGAGATTTACTGACGGGACATCAGAAACCCATCATTCTTTTGCCAAAGAAGCAAGGTCTTATCGCATTAAGCGTTGCTCCTGACAATCCCAATATTGGCATCATGTTGCCTTATGCACCATTACAAATGTTGCTTTTTGATTATGATGATGGCATAAAAATGCCCGATGTCCTTGTGATGACAAGTGCCAATGACTCTGGTGCACCTATTACCCGTGATGAGGAGGGCGCTCGCAAAGAGTTAGCTGGTCTATGTGATGCCATTCTTTCGCATAATCGTAAGATACGTGTACGCTGTGATGATAGTGTTGTGGATTTCTATCAGGGAGAACCTTATATGATCAGGCGATCAAGAGGCTATGCTCCATTACCTATTATGACAACCCATCCCTATCAGGGACATGTGATTGGTATTGGTGGGGAATTGAAGAATACATTCTGTATTGGGCGTGATAACTTATTCTATCCATCAGCCTATATTGGTGATTTAGGGGATATACGTAGTGTTGAAGCGCTCAAGGAATCATTGAAGCTGATGTCTTCACTTTTAGAAGTGGAGCCACAAATTGTCTGTCATGATCTTCATCCCCGCTATAATGCGACGATGGTGGCCAAGGAGTTAGGAATCAGAAGTGTTGGCATTCAACATCACTATGCCCATATTCTTTCCTGCATGGCGGAAAATGACTGGCATGATCAAGTCATTGGGGTGTCCTTTGATGGGACAGGGTATGGCCTAGATGGATCAATCTGGGGTGGCGAGATTCTTGTCTGTGACTTGGATGACTTCACGCGTGAAGCACATATTGCGCCTTTCTTGCAGATCGGTGGCGATCTGTCAGCGAAAGAGGGCTGGCGTATTGCCGCTTCAATGATCTATGATCTTTTTGATGATGGTGAAAATGTGATTGACAAGTTAGCTCTTTGTGATAAACAAAATGCCCATGTTCTTAAAGTCATGCATGATAAAAAGCTGAATGCTATCAAATCGACAAGTGCAGGACGCTTATTTGATGCTGTCAGTGCTATTTTGAATTTAACGCTGACATCTTCTTTTGAAGGGGAAGGAGCAATGCGTTTACAAGCAAAAGCTTATCAAGCAAAACATATCATCGATTCCAAAGAATGGCCTTGTTCACAATCCCATATCCTCCCAACCAATCAGCTTGTCAAAGATATCGTTGAAAGAAGACTCAATCATGAAGATGTTGCTGATCTGGCTTATTATTTCCACCAGGAACTAGCCCATATGATTGTTACAAGTGTTGACAGCATTCATCAAGAAACAGGAATCAAGATAGTTGCCTTAAGTGGTGGTGTTTTCCAAAATAAATTATTACTTGAGCTATGTGAAAAAGGCTTAAAAGAAAAGAATCTTCAAGTGATCAGACATCACTTGATTCCACCTAATGATGGTGGCTTATGTGTAGGACAGGCTCTCTATGCGAGTCGTCTTTTAGAAAAGGAAAAGAGGTAATCAATATGTGTGTAGGTATTAGCGCAAAAGTTATTCAGATGAAAGGTAATGTTGCGATTGTCGATGCAACAGGAGCTAAACGTTCCGTTTCGGCTGAACTTTTGGATGATTTAAAGCCAGGTGATTATGTTATGGTGCATGCTGGAGCAGCGATTGCCAAGATTACCGATGATGATGAAAATGAATCAAAGAATTTAATGGAGGAACTGTTAGGTGAATAAGGAAGCATTAGAGATTATTCAAAGCTATCAAGGACCGCAAATACGTATTATGGAAGTATGTGGGACACATACGCATGAAATCTTTAAGCTCGGTATTCGCAATATTCTCCCAGATACCATAGATCTTATTTCTGGTCCAGGCTGTCCTGTCTGCGTGACACCCATTGATTTTATTGATGAGGCGGTGATGCTAGCACTTGAGAAGGGCTGTACAATTACGACATTTGGTGACTTAGTGCGTGTACCAGGGACAAAACTTTCATTAGCCCAGGCTAGAGCTAGAGGCGCTAAGGTTAAGGTTGTCTACTCACCTCTTGATGCCGTTGAATATGCGAGAAAACATCAGGATGAACAGGTTGTTTTCTTGTCCATTGGCTTTGAAACAACGACTCCAAGTGATGTTCTGACCATCAAGGAAGCAAAAGATCTCACCAACTTCTCATTATTAACCGCCAATAAGACAATGCCAATGGCTTATGAAGCGATGAAAGATTCCTGTGATGCTTTTCTTTATCCTGGTCATGTGCATGCGATTATTGGGACAAAGATCTGTGAAGAATTGCGTGATCAGGAAGGTGTGAGCGGTGTTGTGGCAGGATTTACGGCCAGTGAATTGTTGACGGCGATTGCGATTATTGTCAAAAAAGTGCAGCAGGGACAGCCTTTCTTTGTGAATGCCTATCCCCGTGTTGTCAAAAGCGAAGGTTCATTAAAAGCCCAGGATATTATTTATACTTATATGGAACCATGTGATGCTTCATGGCGTGGGATTGGCAAAATTGCCCATTCAGGCTTACAGCTCAAAGATGCCTACAAAGCTTATGATGCCCGTAAGGTTTATGATTTACCTGCCATCAAAGGCAAAGACAATCCAGCCTGCCGTTGCGGTGAGGTGCTGCGTGGGGCATGTAAGCCATATGACTGTCCAGTCTTTGGTAAGGGCTGTACACCCGATCATCCTATTGGCGCCTGCATGGTTTCTAGCGAAGGAACTTGTTCGGCATATTATCTCTATGGAGGGTTAAAGGAATGGAAAAAGTAACATTAGCACATGGTTCAGGTGGTCAGGCGACTGCTGAGCTTATTGATAAGGTTTTTAAGCATCATCTCAATAATGAATACTTTACAGCTGATGATGCCTCAGTATTGCCCAATCCGCAGGCGACATTGGCAATGAGTACGGATGGCTTTATTGTTTCTCCGCCTTTCTTTAATGGGGGCAATATTGGCAAGCTATCGATATGTGGTACAGTTAATGATTTGGCTTGTATGGGTGCTAAGCCACTTTATATGACATGTGCCTTTGTGATTGAAGAAGGCTTTGATATGGATCAACTAGAAGAGATTGTTGCTTCAATGGAAAAGTGCGCTAAGGAAGTTGGGGTCAAGATTGTAGCAGGTGATACAAAGGTTGCTGGAAAAGGCCAGGTTGACCAGGTCTTTATTACGACAACAGGTGTTGGGGCGATTAAAGATGGCATTAAGACATCAGGAGCCTACGCTAAGGCGGGAGATGCCATTATTGTCACAGGTGATATTGGAAGACATGGCACATGCATTCTTTTAGAGCGTGATGATTATGGCATAGAAGCCAATGTAAGCAGTGATTGTGCACCATTATGGAATGCAGTCGATGCCTTAACAGATAAAGTCAAGGATGTGCATGTCATTCGTGATGCCACAAGAGGTGGTGTTGGCACAGTGCTTTATGAAATCGCTAGAGAAGCCAATGTTGGAATCAAGCTTGAAAACAAGAAGATTCCTGTTGCTGAAGAAGTCAGGGGTGTCACAGGCATGCTAGGTCTTGATCCTCTCTATTTAGCTTGTGAAGGACGCATGGTGATCGTTGTTCCTGCTTGTGAAGCTGATCAAACACTTCAAATACTCCACCAAAGCAAGCATACAGAAAATGCTGCACTGATTGGCTATGTCACTGATGAACATCCAGGTCATGTCACAATCACAACCGAAATTGGCAGCGAAACACTCTTGCCACCACCGGGCAACGAACTCTTGCCAAGAATATGTTAGGGAGTGCTTCTATGAAGATGTCCTTACCTATTTCAGAGGCCAACTATCCTAATCCCTTTACAATTGGCTTAGAGTTTAATCCTCCTGTCCATGAAACATGGAATATCGTCCATATTGGCATGCAGGTTCCAAAAAGCATCCAGATCTATATCTGTGCGGATAACTGTTTACGTGGCGTAGTGATGACGGCTGCGGAAATGAATGCGATGGACCGTTTTATTGGCATCACGATTGAAGAGCGCGATATTTTCGATGGGCATTTAGAAGAACAGATGATTGAAACCATCACCTATGCCCTCAACAAGCGTTCCTCATTACCACCAGTAGCCATCATCTTTCCAGTCTGTCTTCATAAATTTCTTTCGGTTGACTTAGATTATGTCTATAAGAAGCTTAGAGCGACTTTTCCAACTGTGGTCTTTGTCGAAGCTTTTATGGATCCACTCTCGCAAAAAGAAGGTCTTGCTCCTGATCAAAGACTGCGTAAGGTTATGTATGACAGCATTCAGCCTTTAGCACAGGATGATTCAATCGCCTTGCTTGGCTCTGAAGTCACACATACATATGAAACAAGTGACCTAGTTGCAATGGCTATAGATCACCATTTGAAAGTACGTCAGCTAAAAGATATGGACTATCAGGATTTCTTGAATCTAGGTCGTGCACAAATGCATATTTGTACATATCCAGCTGGTGATTATGGCATTCAGGCCTTATCAAAAAGATTACATGCCAGCTATCTCTATCTTTCACCTTGCTTTGACTACAAGTCGATTCAAGAAGAACTTGATCTTTTCTGTGACAAGCTTCATATTTCCCATCTTGATCATCAGGCAAGAGAGGAGGCATGTGATGAAGCCTTTAGTCATTTAAAAGATATTATTGGACAAAAAGCTATTGCGATTGACTTTGTGGCAACACCACGGCCATTAAACCTTGCCCGCGTTCTTTTAGAACATGGTTTTAACGTGACAAGCGTCTATCTTGATACGATCTTTCCTGAAGAAAAAGAAGATTTTCTCTTTCTTCAAAAACAATTTCCAGCCTTAAAGCTCATCCCCACTATTCATGCGAATATGCGTTTTGAAATGGGGGAGGGAGAGTGTCTTGCTATTGGGCCTAAAGCAGCATACTTTGAAAATACCAGACATTTTGTGAATATCATTGAGGGTGGAGGGTTCTTTGGCTATCGTGGCCTTATAAGTATGCTGAAAGCGATTGAAGAAGCTTATTATGCATCAAAAGATCCTGCTCTTATTGTGCCCCAAAAAGGATTAGGATGTGAGTGCTTATTATGAGATGTGTTTATAACCGCCTGCCTGTTTATACTGGTGATATCTCCGGTGTGGCCTCAGCCCTTTATGAGTTAGGGGGACTTATTGTCATTCATGATCCAAGTGGGTGCAATTCTACCTACAATACCCATGATGAAGTACGCTGGTATCAAGAAGCATCACGTATTTATATATCCGGCTTAAAGGAATCCGATGCCATTATGGGCAATGATGGCAAGTTCATTGATGACATTGTCCAGGTCGCATTAGACCAGCATCCCAAGTTTATTGCCTTGGCCAATTCACCCATTCCTTACCTCAACGCAACAGACTTTAGTGCCATCTGTAAGAAGCTTGAAGAAACACTTGATATACCAGCTTTCTATATTCCAACCAATGCCATGCATGATTATACCCATGGGATTGCCTTGGCTTTTAAAGCTCTTGCTTCTCATTTATCATTTGAAGATTATGTTCCTACAAAGAAAGCTATCAATATTCTAGGTGTAACACCTTTGGACTATACCCCAAGTGATACAACAGCCCTTTTTAAAGATATCTTTCATGATTATGAAGTGCTCTCTATCTGGGCAAGGGATACGAGCTTAAAAGAGCTTCAAAGATCTACGTCAGCCAATGTTAATATCGTTGTCTCTTCATCAGGATTACGCTTAGCCCAATACTTTGAAAGAACATATCATATTCCCTATGTCCTAGGGAGTCCAATAGGTGATTTTAAGTATAAGATCTTTAAAGCGATTGAAGAAGCTATTTCTACAGGAAAGTCACAAAATCCTCTTCTTCATAAAGAAGTGAGTGATGAACATATTATTATTGGTGATGCCATTATCAGTCATTCTTTAGGCAATGCTCTATACACATCGTATAAAATGATTACTCCTTTAGAAGAATCTAAGCGTATAATAAGAACAGGGGATCTTGTAAGTAAAGATGAAGAAGAAATGGAACAGGCATTAAGTGAGGCACAAACAATTATTGGTGATCCGATGTATCAAGTTCTCACTTCAACACCTATTACACCACTTCCACATTTAGCTTTTAGTGGCCGTCTTTATTTGAAAAGCATGCCCAATATCTTAAAAGGGGGGATTCTTGATGAGTTTAAATAGCACACCTTCAAGTGAACGTATTCACATTGGTCTTTTTGGTAAGCGTAATGCCGGGAAGTCATCCTTGATTAATGCCATTACCAATCAGGATTTAGCCATTGTCTCCAATCAGAAAGGCACAACAACCGATCCTGTTATGAAAGTGATGGAGCTCTTGCCTTTAGGACCTGTTGTCTTTATTGATACACCGGGTCTTGATGATACGGGTGAACTTGGTGAAAAGCGTGTGGAAAAAGCCAAGAAAATGCTCCATAAGACAGATATCGCCTTACTTGTCATTGATAGCAGGGAAGGGATGGATGAACTCGATGAAGAAGTCCTAGCACTAATTAAGAGTCTCCATATTCCTTATCTTGTTGTCTATAATAAATGTGATCTCAGTCACTTTGACAAAGAGACAAAGGATACAATTTATGTCTCTTCAAAGACAAAAGAGAACATTAAGGAACTCAAAGATAAAATCGCTTTACTCAAACCAGAAAAAGATCAACGAGCACTTGTTCATGATCTAGTGCCATCTGGCTCACTTGTCATATTAGTGATTCCTATTGATGCCTCCGCACCTAAAGGCCGTCTAATTCTACCCCAGCAACAAGTTATTCGTGCTTTACTTGATTATGGGAATATTCCAGTTGTTTGTCGGGAAAGCGAACTGGCGGAAACATTGCATAAAATAGAAAAGCCAGCCCTTGTCATTACCGATTCACAAGCTTTTGCCTATGTTTCTAAAATCGTTCCAGATGATATCCCATTGACATCTTTTTCCATTCTTATGGCACGTTATAAAGGGGCTTTACATGTCACATATCATGGCATCAAATCCATTGATGAACTACAGGATGGAGATCACATCCTGATCAGTGAAGGCTGTACACATCATCGTACATGTAAGGATATTGGAACAGTGAAAATCCCGAACTGGCTGAAAAACTACACGGGTAAGCATCTCATTATTGAAACAAGCTCCGGCTTTGGCTTTCCAAGTGACTTATCAGCCTATAAAATGATTATTCATTGTGGTGGCTGCATGTTGAATGAAAGAGAAGTTGTCCATCGCATGCAAGAGGCTGTTAAGCAGGGGGTGCCCATCACGAATTATGGTATGGCCATTGCCTATATGAATGGGATTCTTGATCGTTCAATGCAGATTATTAAGGATAAAGACAATGATGAATAATAAGGAACTTATTGATCACTTAAGACAGCACCAGCAATTAGATCATGATGGCTATAAGCAATTATTGACTTCTATGACAAAGGAAGATGAAGACTATCTTTATAAGAATGCCTGCGCTGTGCGTGAGGAGATTTATGGCAAGGATGTTTATTTACGCGGGCTGATTGAGTTCAGCAATTACTGTAAGAATAATTGTTTCTATTGTGGAATACGTAAAGATAACCTAAAGGCTGAGCGTTATCGCTTGTCTCCTGGAGATGTCGTTGCCTGTGCCCAAAAGGGCTATCAGCTCGGTTTTCGTACTGTTGTCTTACAGAGTGGTGAAGATATGTGGTTTAGTGATGAGATGATTTGTGAGATTGTGAAAGCTATTAAGGCTCTTCATCCCGATATGGCTATTACACTATCGATTGGTGAGAAAGAGAAATCCTCCTATCTCAAATACTATCAAGCTGGGGCTGAACGCTATCTCTTACGCCAGGAAACAAGCAATCCCGAGCACTATCGTCAGCTTCATCCTAAAGAATTATCGATTGCTCATCGTAAACAGTGCCTGAAAGACTTAAAGGATATTGGCTATCAGGTGGGCTGTGGGATCATGGTCGGTACACCGGGACAGACCTATAATCATATTATTGAAGATCTCATCTATATGAAAGACTTCAATCCCCATATGGTAGGCATTGGACCATTTATTCCTCATGCCGATACACCATTCAAAAATGAACCGCGAGGCACACTTGAAGATACCTTGCATTTACTTGGCATCATTCGTCTCATGTTGCCCCATTGCCTCCTTCCAGCTACTACAGCATTAGGCACAATTGATCCCCAAGGCAGGGAAAAGGGCCTTCTTGCCGGGGCAAATGTTGTCATGCCCAATTTGTCACCACGCGGTGTAAGAAGCAAGTATATGCTTTATGATGGCAAGATCTGTACAGGTGAGGAAGCGGCTGAATGTCATGCCTGTATGGAAAGAAGAATTAAGCGCACGGGTTATGAAGTTGTCGAAGCGCGAGGAGATTATCGTTAGAAGAAGTGAATCATCACTTCTTTTTTGATATTCGCAAGAGAAAGTCGTGCCAATTTTATGACTTGTGATATAATGTCTTTGACTAAAAGAAAAGGGTTACAAGTTGAGGAGGAAATGTGTGTATGAAAGGTGTACCAACCCCAAAATCCAAGATTCGTCATATGATTTTTACAGAAATCGCGCGTTTAGCTTATGAAGGTGGAGGACCTGAAAAGCTTGAAGAACTTCCCTATAAGATTATTCCCGGGGAAATAGAAACATATCGTGATAGTATCTTTGTCGAAAGAGCAATTGTTTCTGAACGTTTACGTGTTGCAATGGGACTCTCACTTCGTCCTATTAGTGAATATAAATCAATCAGTGATGGTGTGGATGAAAGTATGATTGATGAAAAATACTATGAACCACCACTCATCGATATCATTAAGTTTGCCTGTCATAAATGTCCAGAGAAACGTGTCATTGTCACTGATTGTTGTCAGGGATGTCTTGAACATCCATGTCAGGAAGTCTGTCCAAAAGGGGCTATTTCCATGGTTGATGGAAAGTCCTATATCGATCAGTCTAAATGTATTAAATGTGGTCTTTGTATGAAAGCTTGCCCATATAATGCCATTATTAAACAGGAACGTCCATGTGTGGCAGCATGTGGTGTTAATGCGATTGGCAAAGATGAATATGGTCGTGCCGATATTGATCAGAGTAAATGTGTGGCTTGTGGAATGTGCTTGGTAAGCTGTCCATTTGCGGCTATTGTCGATAAGGGTCAGATTTATCAGACTATCAAAGCTATTACAAATAAAGAAAATGTCTATGCGATTGTTGCACCAGCTATTGCCGGTCAGTTTGGACCAAACTTAACACCGGAGAAAATGCGTGGTGCTTTCCAGGCGCTAGGCTTTACTGATGTTCTTGAAGTAGCGATGGGAGCAGACTTATGTACGATTGAAGAAGCTCAGGACTTTCTCGATGAAGTACCATCAAAGCTGAAATTCATGGGTACATCATGTTGTCCAGCATGGTCAAAGATGGCTAAACAGGATTTCCCTGATTATGCTGACAATATTTCCATGGCCTTAACACCAATGGTCTTAACAGCACGTCTTCTTAAACAAAATGAACCAGATGCGAAGATCTGTTTCATTGGTCCATGTCTTGCAAAGAAGAAAGAAGCAGCTCGTAATTCTATTAAGTCATATGTCGACTTTACATTGACATTTGAAGAAGTGGCTGGCATGTTTGAAGCAAAGAATGTTGATTTTGATGAAATCCCAGATGGCTTCAAGCTTGTCCAAGGCTCAAGTGATGGCCGTGGCTTTGCCGGTAGCGGTGGGGTAGCCCAGGCTGTTGTCAATGCCGTTAAGCATCTTGATCCAGAGCGTGAAGTAAAAGTCGTGAAAGCAGAAGGCTTGGCAGAATGTAAACGTATGATGCGTGATGCTACACGTGGTAAATATGATGGTTACTTATTGGAAGGCATGGCTTGTCCAGGTGGCTGTATTGGTGGTGCAGGTACTTTGCAGGATACAATGAAATCAAGTCGTGCCCTTAAGAATAATATGAAGGATGCAGCCTTTAGTGAATCCATCGATTCCGTTTATAAGAATCTTATTACTGATCTAGAAAACTTCAACAATGATGTTGTCGATGATGAATAATACAAAATGATTAATGAAGAGGACGGAGAAATCCGTCCTTTATTGCCTTAAATTGTCATAACACTAAATAGCTTTATTATTGAATTCAATGAGTTTTAGAGAAAATTTACCTGATATTGACAGGCTTTATATATATATATATATATATATATATTAATAGTAGAAGAGACGTATTTTATAAAGTTCCCGACAGAAAACCCACGCGCCTTTAGGCCGTGGGATGAATGGCGGTTAGGGATATGATATAATATGCATACAGGAAATCCTGTTTCCGAGTCTTTAGAAAGGAGAAAACCGTATGCATCTTACCGTAAAACAACAAGTAAAGCATCTTTCAAAGGAAGACTACAAAACTATAAAAGAACTGTGCCATATAGCAAAGAATCTTGCCAATGAAGCTATCTATAATGTGCGCCAGTATTACTTTGCAGAAGGCGAGTTTCTAAAA
>NZ_JNKU01000030.1 GCF_000702165.1 Sharpea azabuensis DSM 18934 | reverse complement strand
AAAAATTATATTGATGAACATCATCTTGAACAGGACTACAGGATCGACTCTATTGGTTCCTCTATTTGAATATAGCGGATCACAGATATCATAGATAAAACTCCAGTCTACATATCTATCAAGTTTTCTTACCAGGTGGTCCTCTGGGACCAGGTCATCAAGCAGTGCACAGATCATGTACTGTTGCTTCTGTTCAGTCTTATTCTTAGCCATGCCACATCAGCTCCTTCATGCATATATTATACCATATATGAAGTATCATCTTGATATTTCTATTCTCCATACAAAAAAGACTGTCCACAATCATTTGATTGTCAACAGTCTGAAGAGATGAGCATAGCTCATCTCTCAGTCATCTTATTTCTGATAATCTACAGTAACGTTTGTTAATACAGACTTTAAGTTAGCTGTATTAGGATCGCCCTTAGCGTTAGCGTCAACATCAGCATAAGATACGATCTTGATTGAGCCGTCAGATACTTTCTTGAAGACTTCATCGTAATCAGCTTTCTTGAAGTTCTTGAATCTTGAGAAGTCTGGAGATAATCCAACGTCACCATCTTTTGCTTCAAGTAAGTGAACGCCACCTTCGAACTTGCCATCATAGCTTGCCTTGATTTCATCTTTGACAACTTTCTTGACATTTTTCATAGCTGAAGTAATAACTGTTTCAGACTGGCTCTTCTGGTCAGAGTCAACACCGATAACCTTCTTGTTTGTTTCTTTTGCAGCTGCAAAGATAGAGTTACAAATCTGACCACCACAAGAGAAGATGACTTCAGTGCCACCGTTATACCAACCAGTAGCTTTAGTCTTGATTTCTGGTGATTCATTGAATGAACCAGTGTAATAATACTTAACATCAACAGTTTTGTTCATTGCTTTAGCAGCATCGTTTGCACCCTGTAAATAACCATAGCCGTAGTTAATAACTGCAGGTAATGCGATACCACCCATGAAACCTAATTTTGTGTAGCCGTCTTTTACAGCTGCATAACCAGCTAAATAACCAGGCTGGAATTCCTTGAATGTAGCGGCATAAACATTGCTCTTTGGTTCAACGTTGTTACCTTTTGCATCCTGTGGCTGGAAGTCAATTAAGACAAAGTGAATATCTTTATACTTTTCATCGTTCTGAAATTCGCCCATAGCTGCTGCAAATTTGTAGCCAGGTAATACAATGACTTTAGCTCCGTTATCTTTTGCATTCTTGATCTGAGCTTTGTAACCTGCTGTATCGAAGTTTGCAGGCTTGTAATACTTGTATCCCTTTCCATTCTTTTCGCCATACTCCTTGACTGCTTCCCATGCAGACTGGTTGAATGACTTATCATTGATTCCTCCCGCATCAGTGATCAAGGCGATTTCAGGTTTTGATTTGCTTCCTGAACCACCACATCCTACTAATGCCATTGAAGCAACTAGTAATGATGCCATTAGCTTTTTCATTTTCCGCTTTCCTCCTTAAATAAATCTATAATTATAATATCACCCACAAGCAGCATTTAAAAGAAAATTCATGTGTTTTTAATATAATTTTTATTTTTGGTGTAATGTTGACATCAAAAAAAGAAGAGTAAGCATGGTTACTCTTCAAGAGGTTCTTCACTATAGGAACGAATGTAGACTTCTCTAGGCTTTGAACCAATCTGTGGACCAATGACACCATTCTCTTCAAGCTGGTCCATGATTCTTGCTGCTTTGTTGTAGCCGATACGGAAACGTCTTTGCAAGAGTGAAGTACTTGCACGCTGTTCCTGAATGACAAAATCACGACATTCTTCATACTCATCATCAAAGTCTGCATAGGGATCATCATCCTCACTGCTACTGCCTTTTTCATTGCTGGCTTCCTTAGCGTTGACATATTTATCTTCATATGTGGCATCCATCTGGCTAGAGGCATATTCAACAACACGCGCTACTTCACTATCATCGACAAATGCCCCCTGAACACGTGTCGCACTTGATGCATTCATTGGGCTAAAAAGCATATCCCCTTTGCCTAGCAGTTTCTCCGCCCCACCGCTATCAAGAATGGTTCTTGAATCAACGGAACTAGAAACGGCAAAAGCAATACGCGAAGGAATGTTCGCCTTGATGACACCAGTAATGATATTTGTTGAAGGTCTTTGGGTTGCCACAATCATATGAATACCAGCAGCACGAGCCATCTGTGAGATACGCATAATACAATCTTCGACCGTCTTACTCGCAACCATCATCAAGTCGGCAACTTCATCAAGAATCACAACAATATAAGGCATGATTTCTTTTTGTTCTTCTTCTTTTGCAGTCCGATTGAATTTCTTTGCATATTCATTGTAGTTTGTCATATTACGCTGATTGTTTTCGGCAAAGACTTCATAGCGTCTTTCCATTTCCTTGACAACTTCCTGCAATACGCCAGCTGCTTTCTTGGCATCAGTGACAACTGGTGCAAGAAGATGGGGAACACCATTGTAGTTCGAAAGTTCAACTTTCTTAGGATCGACTAGAATTAAACGGACTTGCTCCGGTGTTGCTTTCATCAGTAGAGATGTAATAATGACATTCACACAGACGGATTTACCTGAACCAGTTGCCCCGGCTATTAATAAGTGAGGCATCTTGTTCAATTCAGCAGTAACAATGTTTCCTTCAATATCTTTGCCAAGTGGTACCGCAAGAACATTATTGTATGTTGGATCTTTCTTTGATAGCTGGAAGACTTCATTGAAAGGCACCATGGCGGGTGTTTTATTTGGAATTTCAATGCCGACATAGGGCTTGCCTGGAATTGGCGCCTCTATACGGATTTCTTTAGCAGCTAAGGCAAGCTGAATATCATCCTGCAGGGAGAGAATCTTGTTGACACGCGTACCAATTTCAAGACGCAATTCATATTTTGTGACAGTCGGACCGATATGAAGCTCCTCGACATGAGCATTGACACCAAACTGCTTTAGTAACTCTTCAAGCGTTGCTGCGGTTGCTTTTGCATTATGCATTTCTTCATTGCTGCTTTTTGTACGCTTGATTGGATTTAAGAGCGTTACTGGTGGCAATTGGTAATGGGCAAGAGATGTTGCATGACTTGGCATTGGCACATCAACAACAGGTTCCTTCTTTTCTTGCTGCTTCGTCTTTTGAGGCTTTTTGTCTACTATATCGAGCCTTTCTGTCTGATCATTAAAGGCGAAAGCACTTGTGATTTCTGGCTCAAGAGGAACCTCTTTCTTCCTATCTTCAAAGACTTCATCAGGGAATAAAGGCAATTCCTCTTCTTTGTCACCAAGAAAATCAAAGAACTTAGGTCCCTTCTTTTTGACATAGACTTTATTGATTACTTGATCATCTTGATGATTAATAACTTTTGGCTCGATTGGTTTTTCTTTTCTTTCAGGTAAGGGATGTTCATCACGATATTGCTTATAGCGCAGATAAAGTTTTGTACCAACCATGATAAAGCCAATCGAAAAAATGATGATTGCAGCAATGAGTGCACCTAAGGCATCAAAGAGCTCACTGAGTCCACCATAAAGTACAATTCCCAGAAGTCCGCCTTTAAAGCTCATCTTGCCAGCAATATATTTCCCGATGAGATGTACCCCCTGCCCCTCTTTTGAAAAACAAAGGAAAATGAGAACAGCTACATACATCATATATGTTCCTACTGCCTCTGGTGAAGTAGGATTGACCACTTCTCCTTTAATAAAACTATTGATCAAGCCAAGTCCTATAAGACTTAATCCTATATATGTCATAATTGGGCCAAATAAATAACTTAGCCCATTAAATAAACCTTTTCCTACAAAGCCTAGATGTCCTAACGTAATAACAATGAAGAAAATCACGATAAGATTCAAGATACGAATCTTAAGGGGAGTGAGTGCTTCATTCTTTTTTACTACTTTTTTCTTTTTTTTCTTAGCCATACTGCCCCTCCATCCTTTGCATTATAGCAAATTCCTCATTCAAAGTAAAAGCAAGGTTTACCCTTGCTTAGACTTCAATAATAACGCCAATAAAGACTGGCTTTTTGCCTGTTTCTTTTGTGATATAACGCATACTTGCATCACGCATCGCATTACGAATTTCCTGGACATCTGTATCAGGATGATCCTTAAGCTTGCCAACAGCTTGTTCGCATAGCTCAATAACATGCTTGATGACATGTGCTGAATCTTTAAGATAGACAAAGCCTCTTGTCTGACAATCTGTCTGGGAGATGATTTCTTTTGTATTCTTATCGATTGTTACACCAACAACAACAATACCATCGTTGGATAGCTGAATACGATCATCAATAACCTTATCTCCAACATCTCCAATACCAGCACCATCAACCATGACGTCTTCAACTTCAATGACTTCACGATTAGCATTAAGCTTGCCTTTTTCAAAGCCTACACGTTCGCCGTTATCGAGAATGATGATATGATCATCTCTGATATTCATGCTTCTCGCAACTGCCGCATTTGCGACAAAGTTTTGATATTCACCTTTGATTGGTAAATAATATTTAGGCTTGAAGAACTGAATAAGGACTTTGAGGTCTTCCTCGCTTGCATGCATTGAGAATAGCTGCTTGTTTTTCAAGATGGCAACCTTGGCATCTGTCTTGTAGAGATCGTTGAAGCATTTGTTGGCAATCTTTTCTGTCCCTGGTAAGACTGGTGAGGCGAGAATGAATGTGTCACCTTCACGAATCTTTAAGAGATCATCGCCGCCATCAACGACATCGAGAATATCATTATAAATATTATGAGGGGCACCACTTAACAAGACAACATAGTTACGGTCTTTGCGGGCATTACCCAAGTTTTCTTTCTTGCCTAGATTACGTTCTGGAACAGAAATAACAGGTTCACGCATATTCTGTGAAAAGCGTAAAATAGAATTCGTTTTATCATATTTATCACGTCCATAGAAGACGATACGACGATGATATTTCTTTGTCAGTTCAATGATTTCCTTTGTTCTAAAGACATTTTGAGCATAGGATGTAATAATGATACGTCCCGTTGCTTCTTCAAATAAGCCTTCAATCTTATCGGTCAGCTTATGCTTTGGTGAAGTATAGCCTGATTTTCTAGCATAGGAAGATTCAGCCATCAAGACAAGAACGCCCTTCTTGCCAATTTCCATCATCTTTTGTAAGTCGGCTTTAAATCCATCCGGTGCACCAAAGTCAATAATAAATTCGCCACCATAGACAATATAGCCCTGAGGTGTATCAATCGCTACACCAATCGCTCCTGGAATAGAATGCGTGACAGGGAAGAATTCAACTCTTGTGCCTTCAATGATGGCATAGCCATTACGTTTAACACGTTTAATGGCTAGCTTTAAGTCAACACGACGGTGTCTTTCAAAACGTTCTACCATCTGCTCAATCAAATCAGCTGTCAGCGATGGTGCATAGACTGGAATGCCTGGAATGGCATTGAGTAAGTATGGTAAGGCTGCCATGGCATCATCATGGGCATGTGTGATGATAATTGCTGCGATGTCTTCCTTTCTCGAAATCAAATAATCAAAGCTAGGAATAACGATATCCACGCCTAGTTTATCAAGGTCGGGAAAACGATATCCTGCATCTATTATGAAAATCTTCTGGCCAACTTCAACACAGTACATGCTCTTGCCATTTTCAGCCTGTCCGCCAATAGGCAAAATATTTACAGTTTCGTTTTTCATTCATAAAATCCTTTCTTATAAAATGCTTGTATTTGCTAGGTACATGATAACACAAAGGCATTTTGATAACAATCGAACTCATCATTAAAATAAGAGAATACGCACCCCTATCACAAGGGGCATATCAGTATTATAATGGCTAAGAGGTGATTTATTTATGGGGATAATCTTTATCATTGCTGCCCTCTTTCTCTCTACGCGTGTTGATTTCATCAATGGAAATATGACCCATACAGCTTTGCTTCCTGAGTATCATTATCTGATGATTGTTTTTATCGTAGCCTTAGCTTTCTATTATATCTACAAACTTCATAATCATGATCATATCTTGCAGGGATTGGTCTATGCCTGTGCCCTTTGCCTCTTTGTGGGCATTCTTATTCCTTATACGGATAATCTTTTATATGAACATGCGCATATCTTTTTTACATCATTAGGTTCACTGTTTGCGATTGGTATAGTCATTCGTATGATTGATCGACAAAGTATGGTGAATTATCATAAGGCCATGATTGAGCGAGGCTACCTAATGTTTGTCATTGCCATGTTGTCTGCAATCTTCTTCTTTTGTGGACAATTCAATGGCTTGTTTGAAGTGACTGGTTTATCAGCATTTGTGTTATTTGTAGAATATGATATGAAAAAACCTCGGGATTAACCGAGGCTTCTTTTTAAGATGGCGTCGACGGAGGGATTCGAACCCGCGACCGCACGCTTAGAAGGCGTGTGCTCTATCCAGCTGAGCTACGTCGACATTTCTTAGTGCTATTCCATAATACATAAATAATGCTAAGAATGCAAGAAGAAATATGTTTTTCTTTGAAAAATTCATAAAAAAAGATATCCAATGATATCTATAAAAGATGGCGTCGACGGAGGGATTCGAACCCGCGACCGCACGCTTAGAAGGCGTGTGCTCTATCCAGCTGAGCTACGTCGACAACTTCAACGGGATTTATAATACCATATATCCCGTTAATGTCAATAATTAATTACAGTTCTTTGATTTCAGCACTGGTAATCTGACCATCATCAAGGGTTACAACCGCGTAAGAGCGCTTGCTGCCTCCCCTTGGCCATGAAGTGCTGCCAGGATTGATGAAGGTATATTTACCCTCACTCTTAATTGAAGGCATATGGGTATGACCAGAGAACATAAGCGTACAGCCGTGTTTCTTTAAGTCCTTGATCATATGCTTTTCGCGGTCAAAATAGCCATAGAACTGCCCGTGTGTGATGAGTATTGAAACACCTTCAACCTTTAACTTCGCAAAGCGAGGTAAATCTAAACCCCAGTCATTGTTTCCGGCAACACATACAAATCCTTCTAATTGCATCTTATGGGACGCTTCTGAATCGCCACAATGAATATAGAGATCTGCATCAGGTTCTAATACGCGAATATCGCTCATGATATTCATGTCACCATGATTATCTGACATAATTACGAGTTTTTTCATTTCTTTTCCTCATTCTGTATATTGTATTCTTCTAATGATTGTTTATTCTCATGAAGCTTATTTGCTACATCTTTTCCAACATAGCGATAAATATGAGCATCATAAGTATGATTTGTAATACTTGCCTTATCATGGTCATAACGAATCACAAAGCCGTATTTATAGGCATTCGCTTCAAGCCAGGCGGCCTGCTGACTCTGGGCAAAGTTATTATAGCCAAGATCTAAATGGGTAAAGCTGATCGTATTGCCAAGCTGGAATTCGTTGTAGCCTGGAAGATTCGTTTCGCTTTCATAAGGCACATAGGCTTTATGGACGACAAGGTCATCGCTGAGCTTGCCCATATCTTTAAGCATAGTACGCAAAGCTTCATAAGCATCTTTCTTGAGATACATATCATAATGACTTCTTTGGATACCTTCAATTAAGACAAGGTTGGATGGTACATAGGAACCAATGAACTGATTGTCACTTAGCGTGAGTGTATTCTTAGAAGGGTTATCAACAAGTACTGTATTTTGATCACTTGCCCTTGTCATGAGTATTTTTAGCGAATCTTGCGAATAGTACTTTGTAGCCGTCTGGAAGAACTGAGATATCTCTGCATCTTTGAATCCCCTGCTGGCAAGTGTTGAATGATAGCTTTCAAAGTCATCAACATAGCCGTTGGCATTATAGAGTTTTTTCAAGATAATGTAATCTTTGCGATGATCATAGTTAAAATTATCTTTTTCAAGATAAGCCGATAGAAGTTTATTGGAAACAAGATATTTAGCAATTTCTTCCTGGTTTGAATTAAATTCATCATTAAGCTTTTTAACAAGCTTATTCCCTACTGTGACAAGATTACTTCCCTTATATTCACCATCGGCAATAAGAATCTCATAATACTTATAGTTGTGGATATCAAAACCTGAATAAGGCATATAATTTAAAAGATGGGTTATGGATATCTGATTTTCAACAAGGTATTCCTGATCCTTTTTGCTTAAATACTGCTCGATGATTGCTCTGTTATCATTATTAATATCGTTGATGCGATAGAATCTGTCATAGCGCTGATTGACAACATAATAAGACGCAAGAAAAAGAAGTGTAACCAATAAAAATAGTTGCCACCCTTTAAAGGCTGCATGCCAATCTTTCATAGGATCACCTCTCTCCTAAGCATAAAGTTTACTGATTATCGTCTTTGACGTCAAGCGTGTCTTGTCGATGCAGGACTTCATAGAGATCAGCAGCGACATTCTTAGGGACAACTTCAGCGAGTTCTTCAACACTTGCTTCACGCATTTTCTTTACGGATTTGAATTTATTAAGTAATTTACGTTTTCTTGTCTCACCTATTCCATCCACTTCATCAAGTAATGAAGCAAAGAGTGATTTGCTTCTCACTTGGCGGTGGAAAGAAATGGCATATCTATGGACTTCGTCCTGCATTCTTGTCAATAAGAAGAATAGCTGACTTTTTGGGTCGATTTCCACCTGCTGACCATTGCCATCAATAAGCATCGCGGTTGAATGCTTGTCATCTTTGGCAAGACCGCAGATATGCACGTCAACATGGAGGCTTTCAATGACTTCTTTGGCAACTTTGATCTGGCCAAGTCCCCCATCGACAATAATCATATCAGCCATCTTCTGACCCTCTACAAGCTGACGATAATAGCGACGATAGATGACTTCTTTCATGCTGGCATAATCATCAGGTCCTTCGACTGTCTTGATTTTAAAGCGGCGATAGTCTTTCTTACTTGGTTTGCCATCCTTAAAGACAACCATCCCTGCCACGGCATAAGCTCCCTGGATGTTGGAGTTATCGTAGAGCTCAATATAATGGGGTGTTGGAATGGATAAGAGTCTGCCTAACTCCTCAATAGCACCAATCGTCTTCGCTTCATTTTGTTGCTTCAGCAAGAATTTCTTTTCCAAGGCTTCCTTGGCATTCTTGATAGCCATATCCACCAAGGCTTTCTTCTGTCCACGCTGGGGCTGAAGAATATTGGTTTCAATAATCTGGCTGATCAGTTCAATATCCAAGTCATTTGGCACAAGCAATTCTTTTGGTGGCGTATTTTCCTGATAATAAGAAACAAGGAAGGTAACAAGGTCTTCCTGATAGTCATCAGATACAGGCACCAAATTAAATTCATGGGACAAGAGCTTACCTGAACGCATGAAGAAGAGCTGTAAAGAAATATAGCCTTTATCAATATAGTATCCAAGAATATCTCTGTTTTCTTTGTTGTTGGAATCAATAGATTGTTTACCTGTGACATATTGAATGGATTGAATGAGATCACGATATTCAAGCGCCTGTTCAAAGTTAAGCGCAGCCGAAGCTTCTTCCATCTTGCTTGTCAGTTCATCAATCTTTTCTTTTGTATGGCCATTCATGAAACTGATGACTTCTTTCCTTATTTCTGCTTCCTGCTCTTCTAAGCCTTCATGAATACATGGTCCTAAGCACTGGCCTAATGAGTAGTAGAGGCAAGGCTTATTAGGAATATGGTTGCATTTTCTAAGTGGGAAGAGCTTATTGAGAAGCTTAAAGGTGCTTCTTGCTGCACCAGCATCTGGATATGGTCCAAAATGTTTCGCTTTTTTATCTTTAGCATTTCTTACGATTTTTAAACGGGGATGCTCTTCATCAGTTAACTGGATGTAGGGATAGAATGTCCCATCCATGAACATGATATTATATTCTGGGGCATAATCCTTGATTAAATTGATTTCAAGCAGGAGTGCTTCTTTTTCACTTCCTACCACAATGTAATCAAAATCCCAGATATTCTCGACAAGCTTGGTTGTCTTGTAGTTATGAGCTCCCGTAAAATAAGAAGAAACACGGTTCTTTAACTTTCGCGCCTTACCTACATAAATAATTTTTCCTTCTTTATTCTTCATGAGGTAACAGCCAGGTGAAAGCGGAAGTAAAGCAAGTTTCTTCTTGATATATTCAAGATTTTTATTCAAGATCAACAACAGTAGCGCCTAATCCACCTTCATTAGGACCACCGTCACGGAATGCTTTGACATTCTTATTTGTCTTCAACATTTTTCTTACACCATTACGTAAGACACCTGTACCCATGCCATGAACGATACGTACACTTGGATAACCTAGGACAATGGCATCGTCAATGAACTTGTCGACTGTATCCATTGCCTCCTGATAACGCATGCCGATGATATTGACTTCATAATGCCCTGTTTTCTTCATCTTAGGACGACCACCAGATTTCACTTTCTGCACTTTTGTCTTTGGATGCAGGAAGGTAATATCAGTATCTTTGAGCTTGATGGCAAGACCGGATACAAGAACAGTAACTTGGT
Organism: Sharpea azabuensis DSM 18934; assembly: GCF_000702165.1. Taxonomy (GTDB): domain Bacteria; phylum Bacillota_I; class Bacilli_A; order Erysipelotrichales; family Coprobacillaceae; genus Sharpea; species Sharpea azabuensis. Next base: position 26,281 of record NZ_JNKU01000030.1, on the reverse strand, counting down.
GATTCTTGAGCACTTCGCTAATATCCCCTTCCCTGTTCATGGAATCAATCTTGACATGATCACCAACGACAAATGTATGGTTCTGTACTTTGACTTTTTGTTTCTTTTCATACTTTAGGTCATCAAGCATATGTTTGGCATTGAGAACTTCATGATCTTTGATATTGTCCTTTTCACGCACTTCCTTGACAATTTCATCAATCATCTTTTTGGTATCATCAAGTAATGCATTGGATGCTTTTTTAGCTTGTTCCAATGTTGCTTCTCTTTGTCTTTCAATACCGGCAAGCTTCTTTTCATAGGATTGCTTATCAGCTTGAGCTTGAGCTAATGTTTTTGTGAGATATTCCTCTTTTTCACTAAGTTCCGCTTCTTTTATTGCAAGCTTCTTGGCCAGGCGTTCTGTTTCATTTTCATCCTCTTGTTGATAAGCTAAGGCTTTTTTGATGATTGCTTCATCCATACCTAAGTTCTCTGCAATCTCAAAGGCATATGATGAACCGATTGTATCAAGCTTCAGCTTGTATGTTGGCTTCATTGTTTCAATATTAAAGCCAACCGACGCAAGAGCAATATCATCATGGGCTTGTCCATAATTCTTCAAGCTGCCATAGTGCGTTGTGATGATGAGTGTACATCCCTTTTGTATAAAAGCATCTATCATGGCCTTGGCTAGGGCACTACCTTCCTGAGGATCAGTACCTGACCCAATTTCATCAATAAGAACAAGGGAATGCTTGCTGGCAAGATGCAAATACTGAATTTGCTTTTTAACATGGGATGAATAGGTAGATAATGATTCTGCAATACTCTGATCATCACCCATATCTACATAGATTTCATCAAAGAAAGGAATGGTTGCCTTCGTTGCACTGACAGGTAAGCCAGCTTCTGCCATTAAAGACAGCAAGCCTGCCGTTTTAAGCGTAACGGTTTTACCACCGGTATTACTTCCTGTAATCATTAAGACTTTTTGTTTTAAAATAATGTCATTGGCAACAACTTTCTCAGGATTAATAAGGGGGTGGCGGGCTTGATGCAAGCTCAAATTTCCATTTTGAACAACATCAGGCATCATACCATCAATGAAGTTACCATATTCAGCTTTCGCAAAGATAAAATCAAGCACTGTCACAAGTTCAAGGTCATAACTTAATGATATGGCGATACGCTTCACGTAACGACTAAGTGTTTTGAGAATACGACGTATTTCTTCTTGTTCATCAGCTCTTAAATCATTGAGCTCATTGTTCATTGTAACAACACGTTCAGGCTCAATATAGAATGTCTGGCCTGAGGCACTTGTGGCATGGACAAGCCCTTTGATTTCTGAGCGATGGTCATTTTTAACCGCTAAAACAAGACGATCATTACGGCTAGTTAGGTTATCTAGTGATAATGCATCACCACTTGTCTTGAGATAGGATTCCATTGTTTTACGAATCGAGGATGTCAATGAGCGCATGCTTTTGCGAATTTTTAATAAAGCAGCACTTGCATCATCAGCAATGCTGAAGTCAGGAAGAATGCAGCGTTCAATTTCACTTTTTAAATGCTCATCACCCTCTAATGTCGTAGCATAGTCCCTCAGTGCAACAATCTCACCTTCATAGCTTGCAAAATAGCTTTTAAGATGAGAGACATTATCAAGGACATGATAGATGGCATAGAGTTCTTCTGGCGAAAGAATGGCATCTGTTTTGGCAAGTTTAATAGCGCCGCTGATATCATCCATGGCATTGATAGGAAGACGTCCTAAAAGACGCGCGATATCCATTGCTTCATTCGTACGTTTTATTTCATCATGAAGTTCATCAAGATCTTTGTAGGCAGTAAGATCTAAAACACGCTTTGTCGCTAAAGAGCTGTGAGCGTACATAGCAACCTGATCAAGAATCTTTGAGAATTCTAAAGGTTTATTATTCATCATTATGCATCACCTATATTTTCTAATAAGAGTGTTTTATGGGCATCATCGTAGGATGTTGCCTGAAGTATTTCGACTAGGACTTGTTTGCGGCTAGATGTGAGTGCTGGATGGTATTGGAGAATATCCTTTCCAAGCTGTTTTTCAACAATGCTAGCGGCATGCGTCTTAGAAATGAGATGGTATTGGTAGCTATCTGTCAGCATATTCAGCATCCCTTCGAGCACTTCCTTGCTGCTGGCATGTGCACCTTGAGAAAATAAGCTTTGATCCTTCATATGATTTGACAGATTGCTTGTATTAGCAGGGAAACTGTTGACAATCTTTGTGGCAATAACAGCCTGACTTACATAAGTCCTGCCATCTTTGACAAATGGAACAATGATCATCGTTAAAATAAGGCCGGAAATCAGGTAAGCTTCAAGTATCCCTACCATCGCTCCAAGAAAACGGTTAATCAAAGCTGTTAATCGCAACGTTTCACTTAAATGCGTTAATACTGGCTTTAATAATAAACCCAGAAGCTTTCTGACAACAAGCAAGATGATGAGAATTATCAAAAAGATAAGGATCTGATTTATAAAAGGTCCAATGAATTCATAGACTGGACTGTTGTCACTATTATGTAAAGTAATAAGATTGCTGAAGGCTGGCGTTAAGTAGAACGAAAGCATGAAAACAAGCAGAGCTGTTGCGATATCATAGAATCGTACGATAAAGCCCTCTTTAGCACCTTTAGCAAACATCAGTAAGAAATAAATTGTTATGATAAAATCAATCATAATTGCGATTAATTGAGAATTCATATGCAATCACCCGCAACATTATAGCAAATGAAATTTATACTGTCAAAATGTTGATTCGTGTGATAAAATATATGAAGAGGTGAATTAAATGGAACCAATAAGCTTTAAGATAACGCAAGCAACGCTTAAAAAAATGAATAAGTTCTATGACAGTCAGATGGTTCCATTTGAAGAGGGACAGTTCTTACTGAAAGCCCAGACTATCGACTGTGATATTGAAGTCAGCAATGAACTTATCGCGACCTTCAGGGGTGAAAATGCCATTCATGAAGCTGTCCATTGGTCTAAGAAGCTAGCAAAGAAAATTGAAAAAGAGAAAGAATCTCATGCCTTATGTCTCCATCATCATATCGGAGCTGCTGAAACAGGTTCAAACGATTATATTGGTCCACTTTGTGTTGTGGCATGTTATGTGGATGAAGAAAATATTGAATTCATTAAGAACCTGAACATTACTGACGTTGAATCTTTAACGAATCAAGAAGTCGTCGATTATGCAAAGCTTTTAAGAGAAAGGGTCATTACTTCCCTGCTCGTCTTAGATAACTCGCATTATAATAAGATGATTGACAATGGCTTAAATCAAGCAAATATTCGTGCACGCTTAATCAACCAGGCTTTAGTCAATGTTCTTCAGAAAGCAAAGAAGAATGTTGAATTCAAGGTTATTGAACGTTATATCTCGCCAAAGACATACTTCAACTACTTAAAGAATGAAGTCATTGTTGTTAAAGATTTGATGTTTGAAGAACATGCTGATCAACAATATCTTGCCGTACTAGCTGCAGAAATTATTTCTCGTTATGCTTATCTCTCTTATTATGCATCGATGACAAAGAGCTTGAAGATTAAGCTTGCAAGAGGATCAGGTAGTAATGTGGATGCTGTTGTTGTCAATATTGCAGAGAAATATGGTGAAAAGATTCTGACTAAAGTCGTTAAGCTTAACTTTACGGATACAAAGAAAGTTAAATCAATGTTAAAAGAAAAAAGCTAGGATTTCCTAGCTTTTTGTCTTTGATGCAATAACAATGTTCGCTATGCTTAAGCCAAAATGACGATCAAGCGCATGAATGACAGGACCAGTCATAAGCGCTGCAACAATCGTCCCTAGCCCTATCCCAACAAGATGCTTTAAGACAACAAATGAAATTATCGTACTTAGACACACAAGTGTCAGGTCTAAGACAAACTTCACTTTCCCAAAAGGCTTATTGAGCACAATGGCAAAAGCATTCACATAACCATCTCCAGGATTGACAATGAGCTGGACAGAAACCATTAAAAAGGCCCCTATTGCCGTAAAGACAATGGCCGCTAGTAGCATGATGATGGCATAAGGAAAGGCAGGATTGTTGATGGGAATCAGCATATTATAAAAGTCAATAAGAATTCCAAAGAGATAGGACAATGGCAGCTGTAAGATAATGGCCAAGGTGATCTTGCGATAAAGCAAAATCTGAATAAGTACTAATATACAGTAAATGATGGCTGTGCATGTCCCAAATGTGAGCGGGACGATTTTTGATAGGACAAAGGATACGGACAGGATGGGTGAAACACCTAGTCCTGTTTTTGCATTTAAGACAAGTCCAAGAGCTAGAATCAAAATACCAGCAATATAAATAAGAATTCTTTTAATCATATCTTTGTTCATGACAACACCTCAGCGCTATTTTAACATGTTATAAATAAATAGGTAATAGTGCTTTATGCATCTTTGGCCAAGATTGCATTATTTGTCAGTATCAAGGGATGTTTCATCATAAAAACGACTCTCATTATCAAACGAGAATCGTTTTATGAAGCCCTATATTTACTTTTACATATGGATTATACCATCCAGTCTTCCCTGTTCTTCTTGATTGAGATGATGACTAATCATAATAATGGTTAGGTCTTTTCGCTCAAGTAGTTTGTTTTCAATCATTGTTCTTGTGGGTTCATCTAGTGCGGATGTGCCTTCATCAATGAACAAGAATTGCTTTTTTGCATATAATGCTCTCGCAATAGCTATTCTTTGTTTCTGGCCACCGGATAGGTTTTTGCCCCCTTCACAAATCATCGTATCAAGTCCATCACTAAAGATATGATTGATATCTTTTAATCCGCTATCTTCTAATACGGATGGAATGAGATTTTGATCAGGCGAGTTCCATAGACAAATATTCTCTAATACCGTGCCATCAAATAGAATGGGCTGTTGATCAATATAGGCTATTTGTGACAGGATGGATGTATTATGGTCTACTTGTCTTCCATTAATGACAATTGCACCCGAATAATCAGATAAAAGTCCAGCAATAATCTTTAATAAAGTACTCTTGCCACAACCACTCTTTCCCACAACAGCATACTTCTTTCCTTTTAGGAATTGATAATTCATATGAACGAAGACTTGTTTTTGATCATAAGCATAGCTTACATCCTTGAGTTCAATGGTATTGATACTTTCATCAATGAGATGAATTGGTTTCATGACATCATGTGCTTCCATCTGATCAAAATAAGGTTTTGTCGAAATCATGGCATTTTTTAATTGTACAGTATTCGTAATCCCATCGAAGACTTTAGGCAGGAAGCTATAGATCCCTATGATTGCCGAAGCTTTCATAAAGTTGTGCAAGACACACCATATCGCAATGATTAAAAAAGTACTTTGGAAGATGATATTAACTGAAAGCAATAATGCATTGACGCGTATTTGAGCAAGCGTATTATCATAATTCTTCTGTTCATAATATGTGCTTGCATCATGCATTTTGTATTCAAATAAAGGCATCTTCTTGAAGCAGTAAAGAACTGAGAAGCCTTGTAATAAATCATTAAGCTTAGCTAAAAAGACTTCATTGGACTCTACTCTTTCCTTTGATTTACGAATAATATACTTCTTTGTACAGACAGAAAGAAAGTACAAAACGACAATGAAGACAAAGCTATAAATCGACATCTTCCAATAAATCATACCTAGTGAAATCACTGCAATAACTGTCTGAAAGATAGTTGTACAGATTGAAAAGAATGATGAAAAACCTAAAGTACTGATTTGTTCAATATTTGTGCTATACCAGGCAATATAATCAGCGATGTTTTTATTTCGAAACTTCTGATAGGTATACGCCCCAATTTGTTTATTCAATGAAGTACGCATATCATCCCTCATGGCTACATGGACTCTTGCCCTTGTGACGCTACCAGCATAGTATGCAACAACACTTAAGGCTAAAATGATGATGAAGGTGAAAACCTTACCTTCAAGCATGTGCCATTGTGCATGATTTGTCATCATGTCAAGAATATCCATAAGCACGAATGTTTCAAGAAAGGCACAAGTGACATAGCTACATAACAGGATGACAGCAAGTAAATTACCCCGCCATCTCTTCTTAATATATTTCCACATCAATCATCCCTCATTTCCTTTTAAACATATGTTACGAAAAAAGTACAAGTACTCTTTGTTTTCAGCAAAAGCATAACAAAGAATATTTGTACTTTACATATCGTTACATGTATATTTTTTATAACACATCATCAATCTGCCAGTGATCATCGCATAAGACATAGCCATATTCTAAATTCAGTTTATGAAATAACTGTTTGATCGAATTGCTGTTCATGTCCTGCTTACCATTTTCAAAGCGAGAATATGTGACAACTGAACAGATATTTTCACTGATTTCTTCTTGTGTCATATTCTTTTCGATTCTTTTGTTGTAAAGATAAGTGTGGAGGGGCATAGAGTTATTTGCGATTTCAAAGCTTAAAGCATCATGATGAAAGTGATATTGATGAAAAAGTGCATCTCTTTTCATACTGAAGTATCTATATAAGAGCTGATCTTTCTCTTCCATCTTGATCTGTTTCATAATATCCAATTCATAGTCAAATAGTTTCGCCTTCTCTTCATCAACATAGTACAGATCCGTATATTCCATGCAGTTCTTTATAACATTTGTATTTTGTAATATTCGACCTTCCTTTTTCCAATAGTATAAAAGCATTTTCATTTCATCAGCTGATAAAGCCATTTCAGGAAGATAGATATGATTAAGCTTTGGCAAGGTTATGAGAAGGGCTTGTTGGATCATATTTAAGTCATTCGTCAGATAACCTAGAATGAATAGGTGAAACTGATGTTGTAAATCATTCTCTTTTTCTTTTCGTAATTGTAATGCTTTGAAAGCTTTGTCATAGTCTTTCGCATTGATGAGCTGGATAAGATGCTTTTTCCATTCCTGATATTCATGATCTTTTTGAGAAATGAGAAAGAGAAAGTTTGATGAAGATAAACCTAATCTTTTAAGCAGGCGCTCAGTCATATCTTTTGATAAAGATATTTCATTTTTTTCGAACTTGGAATAAGCAGATTGTTTACATATTCCATAAATCAGTTTTTCCTGACTTATATCTCGTCTTTTACGAACTCTATAACATAATGCACCAATATCAATAGTCTTCATAATCTCACTCCCCTTACATGATACAATCATAGCATAATCCATTCCTATTCCTTAATCATTTTATCAAATACATGGAAACTAGATGTTTTAAAAGGAATAAATATATATTTGTTTTTTTTTATAAATTATTGCTTTCCTGATTGAAAATAAAAGCTTTTCAATTCATAAATAACAAAAAAGGCTTAAGATAGAATTGCACCTTAAACCATAAACAAGATTAATGTTATAAACGGAAATACGAAACAATCCATTGCCTATTACAACAATAAATCCTGTTTTGGCACTTACTGAAAAATACTTCCAAAGTAGATTTTAGCTATTGAGCTGTAGACTTTAAAAGTATCATATTTTGATGAGTACTTTTTTATTATTGATTAATTGGAATTTGTCATAGACTTTTATAAAATGATTTGTTCACTGGAATGTATATATTTAAGCTGATTACCCATGATTTTCTTCATTTCTTCAAATGCAGGAATTCCTGTACAATGGCAGGTATAGAACTTTATTTGATATTTCTTTAGTTCCTTTGCAATGAATCTGACTTCCTGGAGTTCACTATCACGATAGTTACGCTTTACCATCAGATGAAAACCACTGATGACAATATCCGGAAGATTGCCATACTTCTCTCTATAAGTATCAAGGATGCTCAGTATTCCATTGTGAGCGCAACCAGACATTAATATTGTATGCTCTCTATCTTTTACTACAAGAAAGTGTTCATGACAAAAATCATCTGGTACAAAACCACAAGCTGTTTTGATAAGAAGGCGCTTATTTGTGAATGGAAACGGATGCGTTCTGTTTTTTATCGTGAAAAGCTCTAGTTCATCATCAATTACATAGTCACCCTTAAGCAGTCTCAATTGAGGAAGCATTAAAATCTCTTTGTCTATACCTATATATCTATAGCGGTTATCTTCATCGTATGCATAAAAGTCGCCACCAGCTAAACTTTGCATATAGATGGCAGCATGATCGTTAATCATAGTAAATGGAATAATGCCTCCTGAGTGATCGTAATGTCCATGGCTTAACACAACTGTGTCTACTTCATTCAGATTAATGCCAAGTTTTTTAGCATTTCTGAGGGAACTGTCTGTTTGTCCGAGATCAAGTAGAGCCTTATGACTTTCTGTCTCTATATAAAAGGACAAGCCATGCTCAAATAAACACTTAGATTTCCCTTCTGTATTTTCGATTAAATTAACAATTCTCATATATTTTCCAACCCCATAACGCATTCTATTAATAATTTAATCATCTTTTATAAGCAATAAATAAGAATTTATCTGACCTTCCTTATCTTTGAAATAATCCATAATACAAATATTCCAATAAGCGCATACATATTTGGACAGCCCCCTGTATAAAGAATAGATAACAGCCTCAAATAAAATTCCTATGGCAGCCTTTTATGATAATAATTTAAGAGTGAAATAGCTATAAGACTAATCAAAAAAATATTAAATCACATAGATCTGAATGGTTTTAACTAGAAAATGTTTTTCATGTTTATTGGAAGAAATCCGATGAAATATCTTCTTAGGTTTCTGTTTCTCATTTACGATAATAATCGAGCACAGTGTGATTTCTATTTTGATATTTTCCAAATGTCTAGTCTGCTTCTTTTTGTGCTATCTTTATTCAATTTCCCAAATTACAGTCACGCTATCAGTTACGTCGATATCGTCCGGTTCGATTTCAATATGGTAGTCTTGTATGGATGGAACACTTGCTTTTGAGGGTAACATGTTCTGCACAGAATTGATTTGAAGGTCAAGTTCACCAAAGGAATAATCGATGCTTTGGATGTCTTTGAGTGTTACATCAGCTGCCTGTGAAAGTACTAAAGCTTTCTTTTTAGCATCTTGCATGGCTTTGCTTAGAAGTCTATTCTTTGCAGCTTCGGGATCCTTTACAGTATAACTGATTCTGAATTCGGGATGGAGAGGAGAATTGGCGAGAGCATAGAGAATCTTACCAAGTAGTTTGTTGTCAGAATCGAATTCGATTTTTAAAACTTGTCTATAGCTGTAACCGACAAAGATACGCTTGTAGGTATCGTGCTCGCTATAGTTTTTATATTCTGTATCGACATTGAATGAAAGGGTCTTAAGTCTGCTCTTCTCAAAACCGAACGCAAGAAAGAGATCCTTGATTTGCTTAGTGGCTTCTGATGAATGTTTGAGAGTTTCGCTGTATTCTCTGTAAGTGTCTTCTAGTGTAATGGTTAGCCTTGTCATATCTGGCTTAACTTTGATTTGTCCTTTTCCTGTAATTCGAATTGTTCTCATGATTTATTTGCTCCTTTCTGACGCAATGAATATTGATCTCTTGATGTCATGTAAATACCCTTCTTCCTATAATTTATCATTTTTCCTCAGTTACTATTATACCTATCCATACAATAAAAAAATATGATTTATACTGCTGATTTCAGTAATTATTGATAATATTAGTCTTGACTTCAATGAGCTCATGATGTCTGGACAAGGCCATTATGATTTTCTAATCCGAGTTACAGTCACTCTTCAACGTAAAAAGGCAGGCACATGCTTGTAGTGCCTGCTTGTACTAATAGACATGCTGAAATTAGTCTATTTTCGATATTGTTGTAAAAAGGCCTTATCTGCTTTTTGAAGCTTTTGAATGTATTCATTATAAGCAGGACTGAGTTTTCTCATTGCCGGAATGAAAAAGCTGTTATAGCTTTGCTCCTCATTGAACTTCTTTAATAATTCCTTGAGTTTGGCGCCATCTGAATTCTGATATTCAGCTGTTTTCTGAAATTCAAGATATTGTTCAACAATTTCTTTATTATTCACTAACCAGTTTTCTGGATTGTCTATGGCATATGACAGTGCAGTGCTTGTATTTAAATAGATTTTCTGGCAGTCTTGCGTATTCAATGTATCCATGTAATCGTCTAATTCATCTGGAATTTCAAACTGAACATTGTCAAGATAGTTACAGATCTCAAGATAAGCCTTCTCTTGTTCTGTAGTTTGAATGGGTTCTTGTAGGAACTGTTGAAAATGGAGTGCCAGATACTTTCCCCAGAAACCTGGAAAAGCTTTTGTCAAGCGTTCTATGACGGATTGTTTGCATTCTTTTGCTGCTACTTTGAGACTTACGGCTTCCCAGTCCATTGATGCAGCCAACTCTTTTAAAAGATCGTTTTGTTCTTTTCTTCTTTGAATATCAAATAACTGAACTTCAATGATTTTTTGAAAAGCTTCTTGATTATTTCCATTCAGTAGTTCTGGAATATCTTTAACAGCTACCCCAAGACTTCGCAAAAGAGAAACTTTCTTCAGCACTTCAACATCTTCAGCAGTAAAAAGACGATATCCCTTATCTGATAATTTTGGATTCAACAGTCCTTTATGACAGTAGTATTCAATTGCTTTCTTAGTCGTTTTAGACAATTTAGCAGCTTCATTGATAAACATAAGCTTCACCTCTACTTAGACTATAAGCCATCCCCTAAGGGTTCAGTCAATAGTTTTTACAAAACTGAAAGTAGCTAAAAGCGTATTGAAAGAATCAATTCAATTCGCTTTTTAAATGTTAGACTTATGTATCGCAACTGTAAATTCCTACTCCTCATGTACTGATTGATATACGATTTGTCTTTACCAATATTCATCTGTTACCCTATATTTATTTCCCTATGTGATATTTCTTAACTTATTTTGAGTGTTCTGGATTTTTGTTAAAAACGAGAGAACCATAGTTTCTGATTATTTTTAAGTTCATCTTATTGTCTTTAATATCAAAACTATAATTTCCACCTACCTCAAGACAAGGAAACTGGTCGAATCTACAGTACAGTGTTCGCAAATATATTCTCAATGTAAGATCTATCGGTTATAGCTAGTAATATATGAAATGATGTTAATGTGAAAAGGCTTAAGATAGAATTGCACCTTAAGCCATAAGCAAGATTAATGTTATAAACGGAAATACGAAACAATTCATTGCCTATTACAACAATAAATCCTGTTCTGATAAATTGAAATCATGCTTCAGCATTCCCTTGCGCATACAGTTTCTTTGTTTCAAAGCCATCATTTCTCATCGCTACGATGAATGATAAACAATGTTCTTTGACATCTTCCTCTTCGCTATTTTATGCATATTGGAAGATCTTTATGTGTTGGCGACACTTTTGCTGGTAAAATCGCCATGAGAAATGCGTCAAGTGCTTGTTTTCTCTTAAGCATCTGACCATAACAAACTTCTAAAACAAAGATAAATGACATGACCTACTTAGCATTAAATAAATGTCTAGCTGTTATGACAACCATGATGATCACCATGACAGTTATGTTCATGATCGTGATGATTGCAATGTGCATCAGGATTATAATCTAAGGAACCAGTTAAGTAGGCATCAACAGCCTGATCAGCTAAGCCGGATACACCGCCATAAACCTGGATACCAGCCTGGCTTAATGCGTTTTGAGCACCTGGGCCAATACCTCCACAAATCAGGACATCAACATTGTTCTGCGCTAAAAGTCCAGCAAGTGCACCATGACCCTGACCATTTGTATTTACGACCTGGCTTTCTACAACTTTGCCTTCTTCAACATCGTAGAACTTAAATTCCTGTGTATGACCAAAATGTTGAAAAATCATTCCGTCCTCATAAGTTACTGCAATTCTCATTTCTACATCTTCCTTTCGCTCTATTTCTTGCATACTGACAAACCTTCTGCATGTCTTGTTGCAGATACCAGAAATTGATCCATCACATAAGTGATAATGCCCTCCCGCAATCAACAATGTTTTACTCTTGACGATGCTATCAGCAATCTTATAACGTGCATTCTCATAGATTTCAGTGACTTTAGATCTAGAGATAGCCATGTGTTTGGCACATTGAGCATGGGTATATTTTTCTAAATCAATAAGTCGAATAACTTCATATTCATCGAGAGTTAATGTTGTTTTTTCTTGAGAAGAAGTTCCTGCTGGTAAAAAGCAATCAAATGCGGGCTTTTACAGATACTTCTGCATTTTGTTGGTATTGCCATTCTATCACCTACTTATGTATCTGCCATATGTCAATAATGGTGTAATAATAATGATACATAAATTTAAGTTACATGTAATATATAGCCATTCATTTTGAGTAGTCGCTTTTATGTAAGCACTAGAAGCATCAAGACTCATTTACGATTTTCCCGCTCATATGTTCTGGAACTAATGCAAACAATAGCGTACCCGGTCCAGAATGTTGGATTTCATGCTGTATATAGTCCTGATCGCTAGTAAATTTATGACTCAGCATTTCGGCAATTCTATATGTTGTTTCACGATCTTCGATAAACTCTATCTTTCCAAATACGATAACCGATTTAATATTAAGCGCCCATTCCCCTTCTCTCTTGAAACCTTCGTCATATACACAAAATGATGCCTTGTTATGTCTTTTCATGGCATCTATTTTATGTCCCATCTTACTGCCGTGAAAATATATTTTGCCATCTTCCTCACAATAGAAATGATTCATTGGCATGCCATATGGATATTCATCATCACCAATTACTGACAATACACCGCGTAATTGCTTTTTTAAAATTTCAATGCATTCCTCTTGTGGTAACTGTTGTTTTTTTCTGAGCATTTCTCTAAACATAGCTTTATTCTCCTAATCAAAGTTAACTATATCATATCTTATTGTGAATCATTTTGAAAGTAGGTTTATTACTCATGATTGGAAAGAACAGGTTGGTTGTAAAGTCCGTCTTTTTTGTAGAATTTATTCTATTTCATATAGTGATTGCAGCCTGTATTAAAAGCCAAGTTCTTTTCCAATAAGATATGCTTTTTCTAAATCTTTTGGAAATTGTTTGTCATGATAAGCCTTCTTTTTGTTTTCATCAAAGCTGCTCATATTAAATTTCGAATAATCAGCTACCTGTAATGTATTGTAACAAGGGTAATAGACTATTTTCCCATTGAGAATCTGGAATTCTTCTTTATATTTTTCAAACTCATCTTTATATAACTTGTTATAAATATCTTCTGTAGCATTCATTGTTACGAACATGCCAACATTTACGCTGCCTGTAAAGTAATTACTGTAATCATCATAGGACAATGATGAAAAATGCAGACGTTCCATAAAGGCAAAATACTGGCTTGTTGGTCTTCCTAGATATATTGGAGTGCCAATGATCAAGTTATCTGCGTTAAAGACCTTATCGATAATGGATGATAAATCATCTTTCCAATAGCAATGACATCTTTCAGCATTTTTCCTTTTACAAAGCATACAGCTTCTACAGCCAGTAAATTTCAAACTGTATAAATCAAAATATTCTACTTCACCACCTGCATCTAAAGCACCCTTTGCTGCTGATTTTAATAGCTTTGCGGTATTCTGATTCTTTCTTGGACTTGCATTTAATATAATTGTTTTCATTTTATCATCACCTTTAATTATAGCGTTTTCTTATGTCTTCTAATATCTGCCATCATTTCTAGATTTCCATGCTTAATCTCATGCTCAACTGTACTAACGATTTCATCTTTGTTTTTGAGAAGATTCAATCCTGTTAAATTCTTTCCTGATACAGTATGATGTGGTGAACTACTCCGATTTCTATAAGTCGGAGCTTCCTGCTTCAACTACTACTGCATTGGCTGCGTTGTTACGCAGCTCAACGTCTTACACAATGTCCACAGGCGTATGAGTTCGGGCTATTCCATCCCTACTATATATTTTGTTTATGCTGCTTCACTAAGCAGACGTAATCCTTCGTTCAGTATATTGATGGCTGCATATTATAGCCATTATGATAAACCACTCTTTCTTTGCTGCCATCCTTGTAATGATATTCACCTGTATCACTATGAAAATCACCAGAGGCATAGGGCAGAATAAGAATGGTCCAATCATGTGAAGGATTTTCTTTTGAAGAGCTTCCTATTCCCCCAGAAGCGACGAAGTCCTGGATTTTTGCTGTTGTAGCGAAAAATTCTTTACTGTGCTTAGAAGTATATTCATTGATACTCACTCCGCCACCAAAGAAGTATACTATGACTTTGTTCTTAGATCCGACTCTGATGAGTCCGTGCCATTCGCTTCCATCAGAAGATTTTGCCTCTTTTGGAGTTATCCGGTACCATTTACCAATTTTTGTTCCACTTCGAGTTCTGGGTGTTTGACAAAAACAGTTTGGCTACGTACTACACATGCAACAATGCCAGTAATTATCATTGCTATAATGACTATTATTCCACCAATTTTTAAGATCTTTTTCATGATAACGTCCCTGACAAGTAAGTCAAATGTATCAAAGACTCTTTAGTGATACAAGTGTTTCAGAAAATGATACATATCCTGTATATTTGTATTATCCAGTGAATATGAATGATGAGCCCAAATACATATATCAAAAGGTTAGTTTCAAAATGGCGTAGACAACGATCAATTCTAAAAACTCATTTAGTTCTATCTTGTTTTCCTTCAGCTATATATAGCTATACTCTTTAGATAAAATAGCTTACAGGACTTTCTCCAACCATTTCTTGATTTTTGCTTCATTTGGACTATTGATTTGAACGCCCTTTTCCCATTTCACATCATCACTTACATCTTTGTGCAAAGCAATATCACTCCTGCCAATACCGCTGCCGCCTGAAGTGCAGAAGGGAATGATTTTCTTACCAGAAAAATCATAGCTTTCAAGAAACGTATCAATGATTCTAGGAGCCATTCCCCACCAGATTGGGAAACCGATAATGAGGGTATTGTAAGAAGCCATATCAGCAACTCCACCATTAATCTCAGGTCTTAAAGAGGGCTCGTTCATCTCGATACTGCTGCGGCTTTTCTTGTTCATCCAGTCTAAATCTGCAGATGTATAGATTTCCTTCGGTAAAATCTCATAAAAGTCTGCGCCAGCGATCCTGGCAATCTCTTCACCAACTTTTTTCGTTACGCCACTGGCGGAGAATACTGTCACTAAAATTTTGTTTTCCATATTCTTTCTCCCTTTCGTTTATTGAGATAAGCCTCTGAGTTTCTTTCAGAGGCTTATCTATGATTAATTCATTTTTCCACAATTGCCGACTTTATCACCTGTCACGAAAGATTCATAGGTCGGGAACTCGAAGAGTACTGGCTTAAAGGTATGATAGTCAATCTTACCCTTTTCATTCAGCACAGCTTCATCTGCATAGGCTGCAAGAATCTTGCAGATGAAATGATCAAAATGTTCCAGCTCATAATTACCATCCACTTTACACTCTATAGAGACCTTAGCCTCATTAATCAGCGGAGCACCATTTTCACCCATTGTCCAGGCAAAGGCTTCGGATTTATCCATCTTATTGCCACTGATGATTCCCATTCTATCAGCATCCTTAAGCCATGATTCATCAATCACGTTGACAGAAAGCTTTTTATTCTCACGAATACCTTGGTTGATATAGTGCGCCTGTACAAGAGATACCATCAGATGGCTGTGAGCCATAGTACCAGCATGAGCTACAAGCGTCCAGGTTGGTTTGTCATTTACCATTGCCCCGACAACAATAACCGGACAAGGATATAGTGCGAGAGCTGCGCCAATATTTTTCTTACTCATCTTATTTCATCTCCTTTTCCCAGGAACGGATAACATTCAGTTCAAGGCTATCCGCTACTTTTTCTAGATTTACAATTTCTTCCTTTGTTAGAGTGACATTCGTTGCCTTTATAGCATCAAGCACCTGGTTTTTCTTGGTTACACCGATAATTGGCAATGTGCTTTTGGCAATCGCCCAGGCAACAGGGATCTGTGCCGGACCAACACCATATTTATCTGCAAGTTTCTTAAACTCTGCATTTAGAATCTCAAGCTTGTCAAGGTATGGGTTGTAGGTCTTAGCTCTTGCTGAACCAGCAGGCATCGGATGTTTTGTATCGTACTTACCAGAAAGGGCACCCTGCTCTAATACCATGTAGGCAAAGAATTGTATGCTGTTATTGCGACAATAATCAAGAATGCTAGAATCCTCAGAGGAACGGTTGATAAGACTGTAATGGTTCTGCACCGCAGAAAGCTTTAAGCCGTGACTTTTCAGAATTGCATCCGCTTCTTTGATTTCTGTAAGGTTATTGTTTAAGACGCCGATCATTGGAACGTTCTCTTTCCCTTCAAAATACTTTGCGAGCTCTTCTATCCACTTTGGTGCGCCCCAGACATTGTGAATCCAATAAATATCGAAATGATCTAGTTCCATAAGCTTCAGCTGCATCTTGATCATATCTTCCATTGCGGTGGGTTTGCCGTTTTCACACTGCGGTGTAAACTTATCGGAAATGAGATAAGATTCTCTTGGAAGATCTTTTAAGAATCCTGCAAGTACTTTCTCATAAGTCCCCATTCCGTAAGCATAAGCTGTATCCCAGAGATTCAGTCCATTCTCCATAGCCGTGTCAAAAATAGGTTTCAGACTATCTGGTGTGATATTATTACCAAATGTTCCATCATTGCCCCATGCCCATGCGCCAAGGGCAACCTTAGGTAAATTAGTCTTTTTTCTCCTTAAGTTTTTAGCATCCTGCTTGCTTCTTAAAAAATCAAGCAGGTGCTCGTTATATCAAATTAATGGGCCTTTACAGCAGCAGCTATCATAATATCATCAATGAATCATATCCCATGCTCAGGCATGGGACATGATTTAAATTATTAGTGGTATTCAACATTACTTTCCCATATTTATTGCAATTTTTCATAATCAGCATTGCTGACTGGTTCCAACCACTCATTAGAGCTGTTTTCACCAGGTACTTCAATAGCAAGATGAGAAAACCAGCTATCTGGTGCTGCTCCATGCCAGTGCTTGACTCCAGCTGGAATATTTATGCAATCACCGGGCTTCATTTCAACAGCTTCTTTTCCCTCTTCCTGATAATATCCTCGTCCTGCAACACAAATTAATATTTGTCCACCACCCTTATAAGCATGATGAATATGCCAGTTATTTCTGCATCCTGGCTCAAATGTTACATTGAAAATTCCCACCTGATTGTTTGATATAGGTGCAAGAAAGCTTTCTCCACTAAAATACTGTGCATATGCGTCATTAGGTGCCCCAATTGGGAATACCATCTCCTTTGCATGAGCTCTCATTGCTTCATCTTTGTATGGTAAATCTTCTTCTGAAAGTTTCCATACTTCTTTTGCCAGATTAAACACTGCCCATCCTTTAGGCCAGCCTGCATAAAAAGCAACATGTGTAATGATTGCAGCAATCTCCTTTTGCGTAACGCCATGTTCTTTGGCGTTCTGTAAGTGATATTTGAGAGATGAATCTGTTATGCCTGATGACATAAGTGCAACGACTGTGATTATGCATCTTGTCTTCACATCTATATCCTGGTTATTCCAGTTCTCCCCAAATAAAACGTCATCATTGAAATGGGCAAATTGTTCAGCGAACTCACCCAACTTATTTCTTCCTGCTGTCTGTACGATTTTCTTCATATACTTCCACCTTCAAATTGATAATCTAAGTTGATATGCCATGTTCCTACTGTCATAGAAGGTAATCCACAGCCTTTTATTTTTTGTAACTACAAATGTTTTTCATTTTCATTCCATGCAAGAGTAGGCATTACCGATTTCTTATGCATGTTGGAAAGGTTCATTGTCTGACTATAAAACTGTCTATAACAGCCATTATTTATGCATTCATCCAAAATAATATATTGGAAAAACAAACACATTACTTCTATTCATTTTTACAGTCATCCTTTTTGTATGCAAGCTCGTTCATCCCACACAAGACATGGCTTGATATTCTTCCTGATTACATCAAGCTACGTAACTTCATTTCCATTTTTACTTGCATTCTTTATAAACTCATAACTACCAAGCTTTATAAGACATGTTATTGCCATTGTATTAAGCACTTATATTTTTGCTTTACACATTTTTGTGGATGTTATTTGACGTATTTGCCATTCTTAATCCACACCTGCTCTGTAGTTCTTGCAGCTGGTGTATTTTGTGCCATTACACCCGACGGAAAATGTGGCTCATATAACTCTTCCAATGATTTTATTTCATCATCAGTAAGTTTTAAATCTACAGCTGATGCAGCGCCTTCAACATGACTGATCTTTGTTGCTCCGACAACTGGAGAAGCTACCTTTGTCAGTAGCCATGCAAGAGAAACCTCTGTCATAGATACATTTCGTGCATCTGCGATTTCACAGACTCTAGCAATGACTTTTGCATCCTTATCTGCTGATGCATCATACTTCAGTTTTGCATAAGTATCCTGTTCTAAACGCTTCGAAGTCTGGCCAGGTCTTTTTGATAAACGTCCTGCTGCAAGTGCACTGTATGGAGTAAGTGCGATATTTCTTTCATCTGCATATACCTTCATTTCACGCTCATCCTCACGCATAATAAGATTGTAATGATTCTGAACTGATACGAATTCTGGCCATCCGTTTTTCTTTGCAATGGCATTAGCTTCTGCAAGCTGCCATGCAAAGCAATTAGCGATACCAATCTGTCTTATTTTACCAGCCTTTACGCCCTCTGCCATCCCAGCAAGATATTCTTCTACAGGAGTATTCCAGTCCCACATATGATAGATATATAGATCAACATAATCCATACCCAAGTGAGAAAGACTTGTATCTAAGCTCTTTAGGACATGTTCTTTTCCTGAAATACCATTTTCTATTTCCTCTTGCGACCTTGGAAGAAACTTTGTAGCAATTACGACTTTGTCTCTTTGAGCATATTCTTTGATTGCTTTTCCAAGATATTCTTCACTCGTACCTGCCTGATATGCTATTGCTGTGTCATAAAAATTAATCCCAAGCTCTAAACCTCTTTTAATAATGGCTTTGGATGTTTCCTCATCAACAGTCCAGCTATGCTGCCCGGTCTTAGGATCTCCAAACCCCATACATCCCATACAAATACGAGAAACCTTTAAATCCGATTGACCAAGTGTTACATATTCCATACTTAATCTTCCTCCTTTAGTTTTCTTGCTAATTTTTCCAGTACCATTACTATTTCCTGCTCTTTTGGACTAAGTAATTTAAATACCTCCTCTTCTTTTCTATAAAGATCAGAAAGAACATTATCCGCAAATGCTTTACCGCTTTCTGTAAGAACAATTGACATCTCTCTTCTTTTTCCTTTAATAGGAACTAACTCAACATATCCTTCCTTTTGAATATCCTTAATGACTGTGTTTACCGTTGTCTTAGGCAATTCCCAGTCATTACTGATTTCAATCTGGGTATGTGAATTTCCATCATTAAGTGCGTATAAAACCCACAATAAAGACGATGATACATTGCTTTGTTTCGCAAACTCATCATAAAATGAATCCACGTGATAAAGTGCTTTTCCGAAATCATAAAAAAACTTTCTTGAATTCATGTTTTTTCTCCTTAAAAATCCGATAACGTACTTATACAATAGTACGTATTCGGATTATTGTCAACAAAAAAACAACCAGAGAGCATGATTGTTTTATCTCCCTGGCCATTTAGATTTATTATTTAACCTTTTAAATCATGAAAAAAACTTGTGACTCTTTAGATAGATTAAAGTTCTGACTAACTAAATCAATTCAACCTTTCTTTGCTTGGATGATTTGAATTTGAGTTACTTTTATTTCGCAATTGTGCTTAGGGACATTCTTTTTAACATCCCCATAAGTCCGTTTACTTTGTGCACTTGCAGCATTAAGTTTATTAAGTTTATTTCATTTTCCATATAGTCATCTGTTTATCGTCGAGACAAAAGAACTATTGGCTCAACATGGCTCAGTTGTTTAGCGAAAAACATACTCACCCCCTATTGTACAAGGGAATGATGGAACGCATATTTCCCTTTAAAATCTAGTGGTTCGGCCTGTGAGAGCCTTGAATTATCCTATAATTTGTCGAGGCAAACAGAGTAAAAATCTGTCCCTTAAACTTCTTTTTTCATGTCATCACTACAAACTGGTATTTATTAGTCTAATAACGTTGTTCCATAAGAGTTATCGATTGCACATAGCCATTTTCCATCGATATTTCTATAAACATAAGTCGCTCTTCTATCCATACTATACGCGGATGATTCCTTGTTATCTGCATCTAACAAAGTTTGAGAAAGAACAAGAACAGTGTCACCTGCTTCAATCATTAACATTTTGCCTTGTGTCGGTTCGATGCTATTTTTAAAATATGCAGCAATTTTGATAAATGCGCCCTTAATTGCATCTTTGCCTTTTACTTCTAATCCAGGACGAACTACTAATACAGCATCATCTGTATAGAATTCTATCAAGTCATCAAAACGTTCTTCTTTAATAGCTTTATCAGCAGCATCAATCAAAGCTTTTATTTCTTCATTCATTATTTATTCCTCCATAAATTCCAATTTGTATAACCTCTCTTAACGTCTAATCCACTGTCTCAAATCGTGACAACTAATCCGATGTTACAGCCTGACACACATTTTGCAGTGGATATGTTTCCCCATACAAGAAAACAGAGCTTTTCAGAAGTCTAGCTTCAAATCCAAGCCTTCGAAAAAGCCCGGAAATATATTACTATCTGGCGCTTATTTATCTTTTCTTGACATCAAACAGACCGTCTCCACATGCCCCGAGACAGTGAGGAACATAATCACGTAGATTCTTGCAGTCTGGGAATTGATCGAAAATATGATGTTGCTCCATCACCCTCAATTATATCAGCAACATTGCAAAACACACTGAGCTGGAAGTTGTCAATTACTCCTTGCCTCAGCGTAACGTTCCTTTCCCCACCAATTCGGCATAAGTTCTTTTAATGTTATGGTTTCTCTTTTTCCATAATCGACCATGATTTCCATATCTTCGTTCGCTTCATTTAATTGATAAAAGAATTCCTGACAAGCACCACATGGCATACCACTCCCACCTCCGTTTGGCGCACTGTCGCGGAACGCTATAAATCTTTTTATTCTAGTCTGACCACTGTTAGCATACATATTCAGTGCGGCAAGTCTATCGGCACAAATATTCATCACTCCGCAGCAGCTTTCAATGCAGAATCCCGTATAGATATCTCCGTTTTCAGCTTCTATTGCACAAACTACATTGTGTGCATATATAAAGGGAGATACTTCCTCTGGATGATATTGATCTTTCGCCTTTTCATACATTCTTTCCCAAATATCCATTTGATTTTCCTCCACAAATTCCGATTTATATCTTGGAATACCTACTTGCCTTCTTCCAAGCGGCTTTGAAATCAGTAGCAATGATATCCATTTCTCATTAGCACAATTTCGTTACTTAGTATATCATGTTTGGAATTCGTGTAAAACAGAAAAGCCGTCCCGATAGTCCCGAGACGGCAAAGAAGCGATGGGAGGTGGTGCAGATGATGATTCTGCATCGCCTCTTTTCTATTCCTGTTCAAATAGCCTTTCCACAGTCACAATCCCTGAAAATAGCAAAGCCACAGTCACGCCAGACCAACTTTCATATTTTTTCTAAAAGAAAACGCGGCACCAGCCTATCTTCTCAGAAAGAAAGATGCCGCAGAAATGGCTTAAACACGGGCTTTTCCAGCCCTCTTCCAATTTGTTCTTGTTAGCAGAGCCACTGTTTCCACGTGGCTTGGTTGTTCAACGAAAAACATACTCAAACCCTATTGCACAAGGGAATGGTGGAACGCACCTTTTCCCTTAAAATCTAGTAGTTCGAGCCTGTGAGAACCTTTAATTGTTCTATAATTTGTATAGGCAAACAGGATAAAGATCTGTTCCTTAAACTTCATTTTTAATGTCATCCCTACAAACTCGAAATTGTCGATTTCTTTACATTGATAAATTTCTATTTATCTCTCAATTCATAATTTTCTCTTCAAGTAAATTACCCACATGCTTTGTTTCAAAGAACATTTCTTTATTTATAACAACAATTATAATTGCTGCAATAACAACAAAAATAGTTTGTATACATTTTGTTTCAGGAGTCATGTTTATCTTTTCCTGCATAATATTTATAAACAAATGAAAAATAATTGTTGCAAGCATACTTCTGTTATTCTTTACATATACCCATGTCTGAAGGAAATCAAGTGGTATCACGCTAAGAAGAAAGTTAATCACATACATGATTCCCATCTCTTTAAGTCCATACTGGTACGTTCCAGGTATCCAGAATAATGGCACATGCCACAAAGACCAGATACATCCAAAGATGATAGACTCCTTAAACCAGCTGTTGTATGCACCAACAGCATCCTCTCCATAACCTCTCCAACCTAACTCCTCTATGCAGGATGCCAACAAAATTGTAAGAAATGCAGACGTACCACCTATAGAAAATGAAAAGTCTTCTGTAAATGAAAACTGATTTATACTGCCGCCAAATAATACTGATGTACCGATGGAAGCCGTCACCATCACAGCAAATATCAGCACTGCAATTAATATAGATTTAGGTTTTATTCTATAAAACCCAATCAGCTTCTTCTTAAAGTCATTAATGAGTGCTTTATTCTTAGACGTAAATACAGTTACTACGGCAACCACGGCAGGTGAAAGCAAGCCAAGAAACATTCCAAGATAAAGCCCCGCCCCTTCATTAAGTAAAATTGCAAATAGCCACCAGAACCAAGTGCAGGCAAATGTAATCAAATAGAATCTGACCGGTCGATATATATACTTTTCCATGACTGCGCCTCAGCCTCTACAATCACAAGCTCACTCTTTATACCATTGAACTCAATGTAATTGTCTGCTTCGGCATCTGAAAAGTCATCAACCTTTTTGCCCTGTCTCTCATAATAAATATGAGTTGCTATTCCCTTTTTTGCGTTTCTAAATCTATAATTTGCAGGAATTGTAAGTCTTGATGTTGCTGACAACTGATTAATCTCAAGCGCACCCTCATGTGATAAAACACTGATCTGCATATCAAGATTTGAATCTATCTCAATTTCACTTTTATTTCCCTGAAGGGTAACTTCGCTAATTTTGCCATTTACCTCAATATGTTCATTTTCTATATCAGTAATATTCAGTGTCCCTGCATTAACTGATAATTCGATTTTTCCAATATATTTTACTGGAATAGAAATAGTAATGACCAAACTCTCCTTAGCATCTGCTTCACTGGCTTCATTAAATCTATTAAGATCAATATCGATTCGGTTTTTTATATCATCAATCTTTACTTTATAATCTGCCAGAAGATTCTTATAGACATTTGAAAACATTGCGACTTTAATTTTTTCTCCATGATATGCCTTTAAATATACAGCATATGCTCCACCAAGCTTGATATCAAAATTTTTCTTACCATCAATATCGTATTCAGTACGACTTTCATAGATGTAATCAGACTGCTTTTTCTCTGATTTCTCATTCGAAAGTAATTCATCTACTGATATCTGGAAGAGATCTGCTATTGCCATCAGATTTGCAATATCCGGTGTTCCTGTTCCATTTTCCCACTTTGTAATAGCTTGTCTTGATACACCGATTTTCTCAGCCATCTTCTCCTGTGAAAGTCCAGCCTGTTTTCTGTAATGTTTAATTTGTTCTTCTAAAGTCATTTTTCTACCTCCGTTTTCGGTTTGTTTTACTTCCTTCACAGATTAGTAAATTAACCTTTACCAAACAAGAAACATTAGTTGTCATTTCACTATTTTTCTGCTACTTTCCGTAGCAACGCCCTAAAATAAAGGTTTTTACAACAAAAACTAAATTTATCCAATCGCCAAATTCCGATTTGTCAATTTCATTAAATATGAATTGTATCTTTCGCCAGTGGATAGGATATGTAATCGAATTCTGTGCCGACTGATTCAACTTCAATCTGGCTATCGACTTTCCAATGTAGAACGATTCATTATCATCCAACAGAAATCCCTGCTCATATCTTTCATCCACAAAGAATAATCTATTTTCAGGTTTCGGCTTAAGAACAATATCCTGTCTTGGGAGTCTGGCCTTTGTCTCTTTGCATACAAACCACTCTGACGGCTTATACACGGCAACAATCAAAGATTTGTAAACACCGAAAGTATACTCAACAGTTCTAACCTCTTCCTTTGATGCTCTCCTAACACCACGATTCATCAATTTCTCCTTCAAGCCATACCATAAGACCAAATTTACAAAAAGGGCATACGATTGCTTCTTTGTAAACCTCTTGTTTGCAGCGTGAGCAAAGAACATATTCTTCATTCTTTACTTTATCTACTTACTTCTCTCCCCCGTCAAATTCAAAAATTTGCAACTCTTTTCTATTCATTTTCTAATCCGCTACTCTTTGATATGCCCATATCGTGTATCAAGTTGTTTCCTATCGACTGATCCATCAAATTTTAAAACATAAAGTACATCTTCTTGTTCAGTTCCAGAAATAATGACTTCCACAGAAGTATCTTTCCAGTCTACATTCCAGCTATTGATAGTAGCTTTAGCTCCATCATCTGCAATATCAAATGTCTGCTTAATTATTACGCGTTTTCCATTCATCAAAATAAGTCTTGCATGTGTATATCCAAAAGGCCAGTCCGGATCACCAACCTGCTGGAATGAAAGCTCATAGGTTCCATCTGGTGATGTTGATTTATCAACTGGATTAATTTTAAATCGTGTGGCATAGATAAGGTCTCCAAGAAGGCAAGCAAATACGAATGCAATAGCAGCCATGATGCCCAAAATAACTCGTAACACAGATTTCCTTTTATGAATCAACCTATTTGCCTCCTCCACTATTCTTTGAACATTAAACTCTGTTTTATATCTTGGAATACATATCTTGTCTTCTTCCAAGTGGCTTTGAAATCAGTAGCAATGACATCCATTTCTCATTAGCTCAATTTCGTTACTTAGTATATCATGTTTGGAATTCGTGTAAAACAGAAAAGCCGGCCCGATGGTACGAGACGGCAAAAAAAGCAATGGGAGGCGGTGCAGATGATGATTCTGCACCGCCTCTTTTCTATTCCTGCTCAAATAGCCTTTCCACAGTCACAACCCCTGAAAATAGCAAAGCCACAGTCACGCCAGAGCAATATCCTCATTTTCCCGGACAGAAAAAGCGACACAAGCCTCTCTTCTCAGAAAGAAGGATGCCGCAGAAATGGCTTAAACACGGGCTTTTCCAGCCCTTTGTCAATTTGTTCTTGTTAGCAGAGCCACTGTCTCAACATGCCCCGAGAGAGTAGAAAAAATAATCATACTGGTTCATGCTGTCTGGGAATTGGTCAAGGTTGGAACATGCTATTCGGAAATTGATTGAAAATATGATGTTGCTCCATTACCTTCAATATATCAGCGACATTGCAAAACACATTGAACAGGAAGTTACCGATTTCTTTTTCCGGTATTCTCTGTCCCACGGATTTCTTCATGATAGAAATAATCTACGATCACCGGATGCCCCTGTGGGACTCTGCCATAAGGCATTTCATTATCTACAAAGGCACAATCATACTTCTTAGCCATTTTCTCAGCTTTTACTTCAAGTGCTTCAAAGTAGCTGCGTTTATGCTTGTTATAGATCTCATCGTAAAGCGGTACAAGGTCAGGATATTTTCTGGCAATATAATCCATAATCGTCTTCTTGAAGCCGCCCCGAAGATTGAGGTTTTCGAGCCAGAACAGATCACACTGATCTTTTACCCGCTCAAAGATTGCTTCAAAATCCGTGATACCAGGGAATACCGGGGATACGAAACAGACTGTACGGTAATAATGGCAATATTATTTTCCTCAAAATGGGTAATTTAAAATTCCCCAATTTAGGTGGCTTGATATTCCTTTTTCTTTGATTCCTCAAGCTTCTCTAGAACATCCTTTGTCCGGTATGATGGTCCAACGATGTTCACAATATGCGAATGATGCAGAAGCCTGTCAAGAATGGCATTGGTTATCACCGGATCGCCAAATATCTCATTCCACTTTGAAAGGCTCTTGTTCGTAGTGATGACTGTGGATTTCTTTTCATACCTGAGCGTAATAAGCTGAAAGAAGAGGTTGGCGTCCTCGCTGTCCAGGTTAAGATATCCTATCTCATCGATTATAAGCAGCCTGTGTCTCATG
>NZ_JNKU01000029.1 GCF_000702165.1 Sharpea azabuensis DSM 18934 | reverse complement strand
ATATCAAAGAGAAGATCGAAAACCACTGGTCTCCGGAACAGCTGGTGAACAGGGCAAAGATGGAAAAGATAAAGACCCCTTCAACAGCTACAGTTTACCGCATGATACACAGAGGCGTCATTCCTAAAATCAAGATGGAGCACCTGCGCAGAAAAGGCAGGTTTAAAAGGCCGGCAGAAACGCGTGGGAAATTTAACGATGGCGGAAGGACAATCAAAAATAGGCCAAAAGATGTATACAAACGACAAGAGCTCGGGCATTGGGAAGGTGACACCGTAGAATCAGGCAGAAACGGTCATACGCGCAAGAGCAGATATTGCTTTGTCACACTGGCGGAAAGGAAATCCCGATTTTATATAGCAATCCCTGTAGAAGACAGAACGGCCAAGAATGTAACGCCGGCAATCATAGAGGCTCTCGGAAAGCTTCCATCGGAACTGGTAAAAACGATAACCTTCGACAGAGGAAAAGAATTCGCAGAGTATGAAAAGATCGAAGCAGCATTAGGATGCAAAACCTATTTCTGTGATCCCTACTGTGCCTGGCAAAAAGGAACCAATGAGAATACGAACGGATTACTGCGGGAGTTTTATCCTAAAGGGATGGATCTATCCGAAGTGGACCCGGAGGAACTGAAAAAGAATCTGAATTTACTGAATAACAGGCCACGTAAATGCATAAAGTATAAAACACCTAAAGAAGAATTACTGGGTAACTCATTCTAGGTGTTGCACTTAATTTGACAAATCATCTACAAAAAAAGATGGCTGAAGCCATCTTTCTAACCTAATAACATACGGTCATTCACAAATTCAGATCCTGAAGCTTCTTCAAACTTCTTTAAGAGATCATTAACCGTGAGTTTTTTCTTTTCTTCACCTTTGACATCATAGATAATCTGTCCATCATACATCATGATCAAGCGATTACCAACATCAATGGCATCCTGCATATTATGCGTAACCATCATGGTTGTCAGCTGCATTTCATCAACAATCTTGTTTGTCAGCATGAGGACCTTTGAACTTGTCGCTGGGTCAAGAGCAGCTGTATGTTCATCAAGAAGGAGAACCTTAGGTTTTGTCAGTGTCGCCATCAACAAGGTGATTGCCTGACGCTGACCACCGGAGAGAAGACCAACCTTGCTTGTCATACGTGATTCAAGCCCTAAGCCTAATTTTTTCAGTTCTTTCCGATAAGTCTCAAGTTCGCTTTTCTTAACACCCCAGCCTAGGCCACGACGCTTACCACGTCTTGCTGCCATGGCAAGGTTTTCCTGAATGCTCATGTCGGCAGCAGTACCCATCATCGGATCCTGGAAGACATGGCCAATACGGCTTGCACGCTTATATTCTGGATCTAAGGAAATATCGTCATCATCAAGATAGATATGACCACAATCAATCGGATAGACCCCAGCAACCATATTCATCAGGGTTGATTTACCAGCTCCATTACCACCAATAATTGTGACAAAGTCACCATCTTCAAGCGTGAGATTGATATTCTTAAGAGCTTTCTTTTCATTGATCGTACCAAGATTGAATGTCTTGGAAACATTCTTGATTTTAAGCATTTTTCTTATCCACCTCACTTGTCAGTCTCTTATAAGTCGCAAGCTGTCGATTTCTTGCCAAGAAGTATGGAACAGCAAGGGCAATTGCCACAACGATAGCTGTTAAAAGCTTTAAGTCATCCGTTGATAAGCCCATCTGGAGAACGATGGCAATAACGAAACGATAGATGACACTACCCACAACAATGGAGAAAAGTCGAACAATAAAATTACGTGAGACCTTCGCAAAGATTGTTTCGCCAATAACGATGGAAGCTAAGCCAATGACAATGGCACCAATCCCCATCTTAACATCAGCATAACCTTGCTGTTGGGCAACAAGTCCACCAGACAAAGCAATAAGTCCGTTAGAGAGAATAGTTCCAATCATCTTCGTCATATCCGTATTGACACCAACAGCTCTCACCATGTTTTCATTATTACCAGTGGCACGAATGGCATTACCAATTTCGGTGCCAAAGAACCAGTAAAGCAGTGCGACAACAAGAACAGTAACAAGAATCCCAACAACAATTGAAGCCTGGGTTGTACTGATGCCAACATCATAATGCCAGTCATAGAGACTCTTTGTACCAAGAAGGGGAATAT
Source organism: Sharpea azabuensis DSM 18934 (assembly GCF_000702165.1). GTDB lineage: Bacteria > Bacillota_I > Bacilli_A > Erysipelotrichales > Coprobacillaceae > Sharpea > Sharpea azabuensis. Next base: position 34,772 of record NZ_JNKU01000029.1, on the reverse strand, counting down.
TGGATTTCCCCATGATACGAAGATTAACAGAATAGAGACCAATCTGAGAAAGAATACCAGCAAGGATTGCTGGAATATGGCATTTTGTCAGAAGGAAACCTGTCACGAAACCGGCTACACATCCCGCCAGTAATGCGGCAAGAATAGCGATAACAGGATTGCCTCCATGAACAAGAATCACCGCTGCAACAGCCCCTCCTGTCGCAAACGAACCATCAACTGTTAAATCCGCAATATCCAGTAAGCGGAATGTAATATAGACGCCTAAAGCCATAATGCACCAAAGAACGCCTTGGTTCAATGCCCCCTGCAGAGCGAGAATAAAAGTCATAAAATCATTACCTCTTTTTAAATACTATTTCTTTGTTGTAACGAATTCAGCCTTTGTTTTTAAGCTATCTGGAATTGTTACTTTTAATTTTTCTACCTTTTCACTATTAATTGTCAGCTTAGAGTCTTTTGCACTCTGATATTCGATTGGCATTGTAGCAGCTTTGCCTTTGCCTGAAAGAATCTTGACAGCCATCTTACCAGCCATTTTACCAAGGTTTGTATAATCGATACCATAAGTTGCTAAACCACCAGCTTCAACCATGCCTTTTTCACCACAAATTAATGGAATACCAGCTTCATCAAGAATCTGAGTGACAGCAGGAATATTAGCTGCAAGTAAGTTATCAGTTGGGACATAAACGGCATCAGCTTTAATAGACTGAGCAACAGACTGAATATCATTTGAATCAGAAACCGTCTTGCGGATTGGTGTTAAGCCGTTCTTCTTTGCTTCCTTAACAGCCATGTCTGCCTGGAATTCTGAGTTTGCTTCACTACCTGTATACATGATTGCAACATTCTTAGCATTAGGTAATAACTGCTTTAAGAGCTTCATCTGATCTGCAACTGGTGTTAAATCAGAAGCTCCAGTCACATTTGTACCTGGTTTCTTATTGGATTTGACAAGCTTAGCACTTGCTGGATCAGTAACCGCTGAAACAACAACAGGGATGTCCTGTGTCTTTTTAGCAACTGCCTGAGCTGCTGGAGTGGCAATGGCATAGATTAAATCAGGATTGCTGTTGACAAGCTGTTCAGCTATTGTTTCACAGTTACTTGCATCACCGGATGCATTCTTCACAACAATCTTGTCTTTGTTGTAGCCATTTTTCGCAAGTTCATCCTTGAAGCCTTTAAGTGTTGCATCTAATGCATCATGCTGCATATACTGGATGACTGAAATCTTGACATCTGACTTGCTCTTTGTTGCGGAACCCCCACCACAACCAGTCAGCATAAGTCCTGCTACGAGTAAACCACTTAATACTTTTTTCATACATTTCCCTCTTCTTTCCAAAAAAACAAAAAAAGATCCGTCCAAGAGGGCGAATCCACGCGTTACCACCTCTAGTTCATCACTTGCTCACACAAGTGATCTCACTAGGTTATTTCAACCTTTATGGGTTAACGGCCATAAACCGGAATACCTTTTTGAGGCACCAACTCCGTGGTGAATTCGGGACCTCTTGCGTATTACTTGCACCAAACGTAATATCTCTTATGCCACGAGATCCGTACTCTGTCACTTCTCTGTCTTTTCTAAATATAACAACATTATGTCTAAAGAGTGCTTCTTTGTCAATCAAATTATAAAAAAGATGAATTTATTACTTAAATTTCTAAAAAGGCGACAAAGATATGAAAAGAAAAACAATGGTGTAAAACACCATTGCTTAGAAAATTGTTCTGATGAGAATAGCTTTGCTGCTAGGAGCCTGTTTCTTCTTATCAAATGTCTTGATGACTGAATATTCAACAGTATCGCCACGGACAACCTCTTCATCATAAATATAGTCTGCCTGACGGAAGAAAAGGTTATCTTCTTCAGTTGGTAAGCCAATTGAACCGAACTGCTTATTTTCATTGTAATAAACAATGCGACCTTCATGTCTTTCGATATATTTATCTAAATGTCTCATGATTTCATTATAGAACTGGTCAAAGAGATAGCTAGCACTATTGGCATCATATTCACTGACGTCAACATCAACGTCATAAGTATTGCCATGTTCTTCTTCAAGCTTCTTGATCATTGCTGAAGCATAAGTATAGGCTCTTTCTTCACCTTTTTCTTTCTCAAGTTCAGCAATCTTCTTGTAGTTTGAAACATATCTGTAATCAAAGCCATTTAAGAAGAAGTCGTAGAATAATTGTGTATAAGCGACATTTTCACGACCAGTATGTAAATAAAGGTCATAAAGAATTTCTGAGAAATCAACAGCTCTGAACTTGTCTTTTAAGGCAATAAAGACATTTTCAGCTTCTTCATAACGACCAAGCTTTACTAAAGCACATGCTTTATAGTACTGTACCCAGTTTAAGTTATTGTAATGCCATTTTAATGGTAGACCAATGGCAATCTGTGCCTGTTTTAAGCATTCTGAATAATTGCCAATTTCATAAAGGGCACGAACCTTCATGCGATACCATTTTTCTTTCTTACTTTCGAATTCTTTTCCTTCTTTATTGACGAATGGTGCGTCTTCTAAAGTAGGAGCGTCAAGATAGTCAAGTAAATCTGATAATTTCTTATAATCTACAGGATTTTTCTTGCTTTCATACTTGATTGCTTTATTGATGGCTGCTTCTAAAGGTGAATATCTTTCCTGACGGCAATGACTTGCAATTTCTTCAAGAATGTCATAGAAAAGTTTTTCATTTTCAGCAATTTTTTCGTCATCAATATTGATATAACGATTATAGAGGGCATAACCATAGTAATTGATATATCCACTTAATTCAGGACACTGTTCAAGAAAAGTACGACCAACTTCAATTGCTTTATCTTCCTTTCCTTGATTTTTTAGTTCCTTTACATAATCTGATGCCTGAAAGTCGTTGAAGCTTGTTGGGTCTTCGTCAAAACGATCATTGTAGGCAGTCAAATCTTTTACTTTCTTTTCATCCACTCAAATCACCTCTAGTTAATATTATAACAAAATCTTTTCATATTTAAAGAAAATAATCGTATTAAAAAGGGAATAGCTGTGTATTCCCTTTAACTATTATTCAACGGTTACTGATTTCGCAAGGTTACGAGGTTTATCAACATCGGCACCTTTGATTTTAGCTGTATGATAGGCAATCAGCTGAAGTGGGATAGCCACTAAGACTGATGTAAGTAATGGATCAACATGAGGTAAGTTATACTTGTTTTTAATGCCTTCCGCATCCTGGTCATCAGTTGTAAAGAGGATTACATCAGCACCTCTAGCAATTGTTTCCTGAATGTTAGAAATTGTCTTTGCAGCAACATTAGGCTGTGTAGCAACGGCAATGACCACTGTACCAGGTTCAATTAAGGCAATTGGACCATGTTTTAATTCACCAGCGATATAAGCATCAGCATGGACATAAGAGACTTCTTTAAGCTTTAGGGCACCTTCAAGAACTGAAGCATAGTCTAAGCTACGGCCAATGAAATAACAATCATGCTGATCTCTTAATAATTCAGCATAAGAAGCAAAGATATCTTCGTCCTTAATAATCTTTTCAACATACGTTGGTAAGTCTTTTAACTGATCAAGGGCGTTTGTATCAACAGGCTTATCAAGACGCTGGGCAATATAGAAAGCAAGAAGTGTCAATAAGACAAGCTGAGTTGTATAGGCTTTTGTAGATGCGACAGCGATTTCAGGTCCAGCTGCAGTATAGAGTGTATATTTGGCATCTCTTGAGATTGTTGAACCTAAGACATTGGCAATCGCGATTGTTGTACAGCCCTTCTTGTTGGCTAAGCGTAATGCGGCAAGTGTATCAGCTGTTTCACCTGACTGTGAGACAAAGATACATAATGTATGTTCATCAATAATTGGATCGTTGTATCTAAACTCTGAAGCAACCTGTGTCATGACTGGAAGCTTTGTTGCTTTTTCAAGAACATTGGCACCACATAAACATGCATGATAGGCAGTACCACAAGCGACAAAGTAAACTTTATTGAAGTTTTTAAAATCAATACCATCAAGCTTAGGTAAAGTAACTGTATGACCATCAAGACGTCCTCTTAATGTTTCATTGATGACATGAGGCTGTTCATTGATTTCTTTTAACATATATGTATCATAGCCATTCTTCTGGGCAGCTTCTAAGTCATAAGGAATTGTTGTAAGTTCTTTTGTAACGCTTTCTCCAGTACGTGTATAGAAATCACAGCTATCAGCTGTCAATAAAGCAAGTTCATTATCTTCTAAGAAATAAACATCCTTTGTATAGGCAAGAAGTGCAGGTGTATCACTTGCGGCAACATAGCCTTCCTTCGTCTTACCAATAACTAATGGGCTATCTTTTTTTGCCACAACAATACGATCAGGTTCATGAGTGGAGATCGCACATAGGGCATAGGAACCATCAATACAGTTTAAAACTTTCTTCATGGCTTCCATTAAGTCGCCATCATAGAAATAATCTAAAGCCTGTACAACAACTTCCGAGTCTGTTTCTGACTGGAATGTATAGCCTTTAGAAAGCAAGATTTCTTTCAGTTCTTTATAGTTTTCAATAATCCCATTATGAACGATGGATAATGTATTTTTAGCATTTGTATGAGGGTGAGAATTTAAGTTAGAAGGGACACCATGTGTTGCCCAGCGTGTATGACCAATCCCCACATGACCAGTCATATCATAGTTCTTTAATTCTTCCTCAAGATTCGCAAGTCTTCCTTTTCTCTTTACGGTTGTAAGCTTCTTATTTAAGATTGTTACTCCCGCTGAGTCATAGCCACGATACTCAAGACGTGCTAAGCCCTGCATTAAGAATGGGAGAGCTTCACCATGGCCTACATAAGCAGTAATTCCACACATATTCATTTCCTCCTTGTGTTAAGCATGATGAGTACCTGATAAGATCTGTTGGAGAATCACTTCTCGTTTTTGCTTATCGCTCAGGCAGTACTATGCCTCTAGATTATCCGCCGAATTTTCGATCAATCTAGTCCTCGTCAACTCAAAGAGTTCTGGCGCTATGCTTTATTATCATCATGCCTTGTCTATTATAGGAATACATGGTGAATTGACAAGTGTTTTCAAGCGTTTTTCATAATATGTAAATATGTTTGAAGAAAATAACGAAAAAAATGAAAATTTAGGTGAGTAATTTCCCGATTTCTGACGAATAAATATATGAGGGGGTTATTTATGAGTACAAGTGAAAATATAAAACTATTGCATCATTCGTTAAGACAATTGGAGAAGAAGGGAGGTTATGATGCTGATAAATATGCACAGTCATTATTGCAGATGACTAAGGAGCTAGAATTCTTTTATTGCAAGAAGGCAAAGGGGAAGAATCCTGATCACATATACTATTATTTAAATAGACGCCCGATGGAACACAGTCTTGCCTATTTTAATTTATCAAGAGGTTATCCTAAGGAACTTATGGATGGACACTGGTGTTATGTTGTTAAGGATTTTGGTGTAAAAATGTTGATTGTTCCCTGTACTTCATTAAAGGAAGGATCCAAAGATGTCGATGGACGTTTTCAGAAAGATATTGAAATTATCTGTGAAAACAAACATATGAATGTCAGATTACAAATTACGGATATGCGCTGTGTGGATGTCATGCGCCTTGATGAACGAAAGCCATTTTATCAGGTTGTCAATCAGCAAGAAGAAATTCATGACTATATCATATCAAGAATATTTGATAATTGAGATAAGGTAGATTAGAATACTCTCCATAAGGGGGAAAGATTCTATGTTTACAAATGGACTAAGAAGGGGTATGCCCATTGCTTTAGGGTATTTTCCAGTTGCTTTTAGTTTTGGTGTTCTATGTGTCAATAGTCATATGCCTTTAGGTATGGCAACACTTATTAGCGTGACAAACTTTACTTCAAGCGGTCAGTTTGCCGGCTTGAATTTAATGCTTGCCCAGGCAAGTTATTTTGAAGTGGCTTTGACGCTATTAATGATTAATGCACGCTACTTTCTCATGTCATTATCACTTTCACAAAAGATTGATCGCCATATGAATGCTCTAGAAAGAATGATTGTGAGCTTCTGTATTAGTGATGAAACCTTTGCCTTGGCTTCTCTTGAAGTAAAGCCTATTACATTTAAATGGATGAGTGGCTTTTTATTGGGACCATTTCTTGGCTGGAGCTTAGGCGCACTGGCTGGTGAACTTGTTGTTGGATTGCTTCCCAGTGCTATTCAGGGAGCGATGGGAATTGCGCTTTATGGCATGTTTATCGCAATTATCGTTCCAGCAAGCAAGCATGCTTTGAGCGTTGCAGTTGTTGTATTGATGGCATCTCTTGTTCATATTATCTTAACTTATGTTCCATTCTTTCAATTTATGTCAGCCGGCTTTAAGCTGATCAGTGCAACACTTATTGCTTCGCTTTGCGGGGCTAAGCTTTTTCCTAGGGAGGTAAGTGATAATGAGTAGATATCAATTAACAGTTGTCGCAATTATGGCTATTTTTACTTACCTGCCACGTTTTATCCCATTGACGTTCTATCGTAAGAAAATTACATCACCCTATCTCTTATCCGTGCTCTATTATTTGCCTTATGCTGTGCTTGGGGCTTTGACATTCCCCGGTATTATCAATGCGACACCTCATATGTGGGAATCATTAATGGGTGGTTTGACCTGTCTCTTCTTTGCCTATCGGGAAAAAGGTTTGGTCTTTGTCGCAATCATGGGCATTGTTGTAAGCTACATAACATACCTTGTCTTAACACTTATTTAGCTTGTACTCCGACCCGCTCGAAAGGGGAGGAAATATGATTAAAAGGTATTTTCGCATATTGCTTTGTGCATTATGCTCATTCTTTATTTGTGTATCTGGAATGGGAGGGATAACACCCGTTCATGGTGAATCTGCCTTTCTTGATACAACTACAATGAAAATTGGCTTTGATTTTAAAGGCCATCATTCCGATCATGAGGGATTTATTACACTTAATGGGCAAGTGGCATTCTGTGCCGATTATTATACGAAAGTAGGCTTTAAAAAGACCTATCATTCTGTTACTGATGGCTATAAACGCTATGATGAAAAAACGCTTAAGAAACTGCGTACGCTAGCCTATTATGGTTATGGCTATAATGGCGATAAGTCCTATGAAATGTATATGGCTACACAGGCTGCCATCTGGGAAACAATCCATGGTGGTGAGGTAACGCTCACACCCTATCGTGGGGATGGCAATATTAAGAATAAGCATGTTGATGTCAACTATCAGCAGGCAGCCTCAAAGCTTAATGGCTTACGTGCGCTCGTGAATCGAAAATGGCAGAACTTTGGCACAACACCAAACTTAGCTTCAAGCTATATGCTTAAAGGCGTTGGTGATCATCATGTCTTAAGCATTAATGATCCACGAGGAACATTGGAAGACTATGATCTAGTTGATCATGCCGGTCTTGATGTTTCTAAAAATGGCAATAGTCTTAATATAAAAGCAACACAGCCATTTACTGGCAAAAAGACATTACGCTTTAGCTTTCATAACCGCAATAATGGTACACTCAATAACAGTCAGCCCATCCTTTATATTTCACAAGATTACCAGGATGTTGTACGCTTAGGCTTTATGTACAATAGTACTTTCTCTGTTGATGTTGAAATGCGTCAGGGTCAGATTGAAGTTCTTAAGAAAGACACTTTGACAAAACAGCTTATTTCTTCACCAGCAACATTCCGCTTATTTGATGAATATGGCAAGCTCGCAGCATCACTTACGACGAAGGATGGCAGTGCGCTCTCACCACTTCTTCCAGAAGGGAATTATACGCTTGAAGAAACACATGCTCCGGATGGCTATATTAAGACCAGCAAGATTGAAATCAATGCTGACTTTACAAAGAATACAATAAAGACAGTTGAAGCTTTCAATGATGCCATTAAAGGCTCCATCCATATTGACAAGAATGTTTTATTCCATAAAGATGTTGATCTTTCATTAATTAATCATGACCTATCTTCAATCGCTTTCACTCTTAGTGCTCAGGAGGATATCCTTTCACCAGATAATCAAAAAGTAATCTACAAGAAGGGAACAGAAATAGGAACATATCATCTTTCAAAAGATGGCAAGCTTGATATTGATCAGCTTGCTTTAGGCAAATATGTCCTGAAAGAAACACAATCACCTGCTCACTTTGCCACAAATAAAGAAAGCTATATATTTGATTTAAAGCATGATAGTGAAAAGAAAACAGTCATAAAGAAGAATGTGACAAACCAGCCAACTATTGTGGAAATTTCTAAAAAGGCATTAACCGGAGAGGATGAACTTCCAGGTGCTATTCTTGCCCTTTATGATCAGCAGAATCATTTGATTGATCAATGGACAAGCACAACAAAGCCTCATCGTATTGAGGGACTTAGCCGCCATATGACATATAAGCTTGTAGAAGTGCGTGCACCAAAGGGCTATGTCATCTCTTCACCAATCACTTTTACAATTGAAGATCACGCCAATATGCAGAAGTTTGTCATGAAGGACAAACAGCTAACTGTCAGCAAGCAATCCTTAACTGGTGAAAAAGAACTTCCGGGTGCATCTCTTGAAGTATTAGATGAAAAAGGCAAGGTTGTTGATAGCTGGGTTTCTGATCACCAGCCTCATTTTGTAAATGGTCTTATCGAAGGCAAGAGCTATGTACTAAGAGAAAAACAGGCACCCAATGGCTATGTCGTAAGCAAAGATATTAAATTTATTGTAAATAGTGAAAAGTCTCTGCAAAAAGTTGTCATGAAGGACAAACAGCTAACTGTCAGCAAGCAGTCAGTAAGTGGTGAAAAAGAAGTTGCTGGGGCAAAGCTAGCTATCTATGATGAAGAAGGTCGAGAGGTTGAGGCCTGGACTTCAACAAATGAGCCACATCTTGTCAGCCATTTAACAGAAGGCAAGAGCTATATCTTAAAAGAACTCGAAGCTCCAGAAGGCTATGTCTTAGGTGAAAGTGTAACCTTTACAGTCAATATGAAAAAAGAGCAGCAGAAGGTTGTCATGAAAAACAAGCAAGTGTTAGTGAGTAAGCAGGATCTTACAAAGAAAGAGGAACTTGCAGGCGCAAAGCTTTCTGTTCTTAATGAAAAAGGTGAAGTTGTGGATGAATGGATCAGTACGAACACACCTCATGCGATTAGAAATCTCAAGATGAATCAGCGCTATATCTTGCGTGAAATCCTTTCTCCTGATCATTATGCGAAAAGCGAAGATATCCCATTCACAATTACTGATAAGCTAGAAGACCAGCATCTTACGATGTATGATCGCCTTACAAAGCTTAAAGTCTATAAGACGGACACGTCCAACAAAGACTTAAAGGGAGCTAAGTTACAGATCATTGATGAAGAAGGTCATGTCGCTGATGAATGGCTCAGCAATGGTGAAGTCCATATTACTGAAGGCTTAATCTTAAATAAGAAATATGTCTTAAGAGAAGTGAGCGCTCCTAAAGGCTATAAGAGAGCTAGGGATATGTCATTTACCATGCTTGATGGCGAAAGCATTACGCTGATAAATGAGGAAGAAAAAGTTGTCAAAACTTCTGACAGCACGTCCATTCTTTCTTATGCCATTCTTCTTACCATCACTTTGATTGGTATTCTTATTGTGATGGCAACAAAGAAACTCAAGAAACGCAAGTAAGCGTAGTATTCAAAAAAGGAACTCTAAATAGGGTTCCTTTTAGTATCGTGAAGAATTTTTTAATATCTATTTCATTTTATTTTCTAGGGAAAGTGAAATTGATATACTGAAATGGAAAGGAGATGACCAAAAATGAAGTGTCCAAATTGTGGCAAAGATGTGAAAAATGACAGAGATGTTTGTCCTTATTGTGGAACTAAGCTGTCCACCTGTAAAAGTGCTTTGAAAAAGTGGATCTTAGAGCCTAAGACTGTTTCGATATTTGGCATGTGTACTGGTGGATTAATGCTCGTCATGTTATTGATGACAACAAGGATCGATACAATAATGAAAAGAGTCAATCTCTTTTTTCATAACGATGATTTCAACATCACAATAACATGTCTCCAATTCATACCCCCAATCTATTATCTCGCTTTTGTGCTTGCCATCATAACAATGGTGCTTGCAACAATCCACTATTACAAAGGAAAAGATTATCGGTTGATGATTTTTTCTTCACTTATAACTGCTCAGACAATCTTGATGATTGCGAATATGAAATTTATAAGAATGTTGCAGGCTATCTTGATGGCTTATCGCAATGGCCTGACGAATGAGACAATTGAGTTTGATATTTTTTACCTTTTTGGGCAGTTGAGCGAAATGAAGAGAATGTTTTTGATCATGCTCATTTTTGGTTTGATCGTCTTAGCTTATGCCATCTTTATGTTTATTTTGAATAATAAGGAAGGGAAATAAAATGAGTAAGGAATCTTCAAAGAAAAGAGTGATCCTTTTTGTTGTACTAGTAATTGTTGTTTTGGCTTGTGGTCTTTATTATTGGAATGCCTATCTTAGCAAAACCAAAATTGATCTCTCTAAGAATATGACGGTGCACTATATTGGTATCTCCGGCTTGGCTTCAATAGATTATGTGGATTATCATTTTGACGAGGAGACTACTAATCGCTACCAGAAATTCTTACAGAGTGTGTCCTATCAAGCCAACAAGTCATCCCATCTTTCCAATGGCGAAAGCATAACAATCACTTCGGATTATAATCATGAAATAGCGAAACAGCTTAACTTGCGTATTGTCAATACACAAAGAACCTTTAAGGCCAGCGGTTTGCCATATCGCTATAAAAAGGGAACAGAAATCGATAAGTCATTGCTTACTGAGCTCAAAAACCAAGCCTTCGCAAAGCTTTCAGCCAATGATCATAATGATGGAGAGGACGATAGCTTTAGCTACTATGGAACTTATTTTTTGAAGCATCAAGATTTTGATTCGTTTGTCTTAATCTACAAAGCTGATCATCACAAGGATGACGAGATGGAACATTCTTCAAAGTATTACTATTATCAGGTTGTTGGAATTGATTCAACTTTCAATAAAGAAAAAATAGGAAAAGGGAAATATGTGGTAAGTCTGGATGATTTGGAATATGAAGGACATGATGTCACAAATGAGACTGTTATTCCTTTAGCCCTCACACATTTAGAAAACTATTATGCCAGTGAAGTGACAAAAATTGATTAAAAAAGGGTGTTGGCTAAGCCAACACTCTTTCTATAAGTTTAAGATTTTTTTAGCATCTCTGGCAATGACAAGTTCTTCATTTGTAGGAATGACATAAACCTTGACTTTGCTTTCTGGAGCAGAAATTAGACGTTCACCCTTGCCATTTTCATTTGCATCATCATCAATGACAATACCAAGAGCTTGTCCAACAGCTTCAAGAATCAGTTTTCTCACCCAAGGAGCATTTTCACCAATACCAGCAGTGAAGCTGATAGCATCAACCTTGCCTAATTGCACAAAGTACTTACCGATGTAGTCAGCAACTCTTCTGATAAAGATATCGATGGCAAGTTTTGCACGTTCGTTGCCTTCATCAGCAGCTGCTTTGACATCACGCATATCACCTGAAACACCTGATACACCAAGTAAGCCAGATTTCTTATTCAACATATTTGTGATATCTTTAATAGACATATGTAAGTTTTCATCAAGATAATCAATAACGGATGCATCAATATCACCACAGCGTGTGCTCATCATGACCCCAGCTAAAGGTGTCAGACCCATTGATGTATTATAAGACTTACCGTCCTTTACAGCACAAAGTGAAGCACCAGCACCTAAGTGACAAACAATGACATTGGAATGTTCAGGATGACCTAAATATTCAATTGTACGCTGGCTGACATAGTAATGTGATGTGCCATGGGCACCATATTTTCTGATCTTGTGATCTGTATAATATTCATATGGAATTGGATAAATATAGTTTTTAGCAGGCATTGTCTGGTGGAATGCAGTATCAAAAGTAGCTGTTTCACCAGCCTCTGGCATAGCCTTCATGCAGGCATTAATACCAATAAGATGAGCCTGATTGTGAAGAGGTGCTAATGGAATGAGCTCTTCAATCTTCGCCTTAACATCATCATCAATACGTACGCTTGAATCAAAGTAGCTGCCACCCTGGACAACACGATGACCAATGCCCTTGATTTCATCAAGTGACTCAACGATGTGTTTATCAAGTAAGTTATCTAAAAGCAATGCGACTGCTTCGTTGTGTGTTGGAACACTCAATGTTTTTGTTTCTTTTTTACCATTGTACTTAATTGTGAAGATGGCATCTTCATAACCAATTCTTTCAACAATACCTGAAGTAATAACTTCTTCGTTATCCATTTCAAATAACTGGAATTTCAAAGATGAACTTCCACAATTGACAACCATAATTTTCGCCATATCAAATCTCCTTCTACTTATTTTACGTTGTCATTATAGACCTAAAAAGGAGAAAAGACGAGAAAATAAACGAAAACACTTTCAGATATCTTCTAAAAAGTGCTGATAATCTTCATCACTCTCAAGATAGTAATCAGCTATTGCCATAAGATCATGCTTATAGTCTTTACTGTAGTCATCAAAGACACCAACAACCTTAAAACCACCTTCCTTGGCAGAAGAGGCACCATGAAGGGCATCTTCAAATACAAAGGTATCAGAAGGAGAAGAGTTGGTATAATAGGCTGCTTTGAGATAGATAGCTGGTGTTGTTTTATCGACACCTGCTTCATCGCAAGTGAGAATATAAGTAAAGTCATCCATGACATTTAAGCGACTGAGGGCCTTTTCAATAATGCTTTTGGTGTTGCTTGTGGCAATGACCATGGGGATATGCTTTGCCTTAAATTTCTGAATAATGTCATACATATGATCCTTGAGCTCAACTTCATGCTCATAGAAGTCTTCTACAATCTTCAACAAGTCATGCTTGATTAAAGCAGGGGAGTCAGGAATATGAAGCTCATCATGCATATAGGCAATGCTTTTTTCAAGGGTCATGTTGAAGAAAAGACGGGAGAGTTCTTCTGTCGCTATAATGTTATGACGAGCTAGATAGATGGTATCAGCCTTTGTCCAAATTGCCATGGAATCAAGTAAAGTACCATCAACATCAAATATTGCACCTTTCATTAAATCACGTATACTCAATCTAAGTTTAGAATTGCGTATTTTCCTTTCTAGCCGAAATAAGAGTTCTATCATCTACGGCCATTGATGACACACTGTGGATTTGTATCTAACTTTCAATAGAAAATATCTGTACTGTTTCAAGGTGAATCCTGCCGCACTTTCTTGAACACATAGCTGATCAAAAAGCTTATGAATCATGTGATTATACAAAGAAGAAACTCATGCGTACCATCAGTGCTAAACTATTTTAAGCAGGTCATCTTCATAACGTATTTGGTGGCGACAAAGCCAATTGCTTCTTATCAAGGGGTTCTTACAAGTCACCACCCTTAGAAAAACTAAAGCTGATGAGATTGATGCGGCATGTATTTCATCTTTAAATGACGACAGACTACAAGCCTATCATACATCTGCTTGAATAAAAATCTCTAGTAAAATAACGCTCTTTGACACTTGTAAGTGTCCTAACGTTCTGGCTTCATGCTTTTGAATGCGAGGCTTGGTTTAATAATGTTTTAAGATTGCCTCGTGAAAATATTATAGCTTATTCTCTTTTTAAGTCTAGGGTATTGTCTTTTCGTGCTTGAACATGTCATTTTTAGAGGTTAGCAGTTTTCAAGGCTTGTGAAAACGTGTATAATGACCACGGTGAGGTGTACAATGAGTGATTCTTTAGTAGGTAAAGAGCTTCTCATTCACTGTTACAAGCACGATGGAAAGCCCCATCGTACATGGGATAAATGTGTTGTTTTGGAAGAAACAAAACGTCATTTTATTGTCATTAATGATCATACCCTGGTCACAGAAAGCAATGGTCGTAAATGGATGACGAGGGAACCGGCAATCTGTTATTTTCCTAAGGATCGCTGGTATAATGTTATCTGTATGATTAGAAAAACAGGTGTATATTATTATGTCAATATTGCATCGCCAACGCTCTATGATGGTGAGGCATTGAAATATATTGATTATGATTTAGATTTAAAAGTCTATCCTGATTATCGTTATAAAGTTCTCGATGAGGGTGAATATGCTGCTCATCGTAAGCTTTATGGCTATAGTGATGACTTGGATCGCATTTTCCACCAACAGCTGGATATTTTAATTGAAGAAGCTCGTAATATGACTGGAGCCTTCAGGCCTGATTTCGCATTGAAATGGTATGAGGCATACAGAAATGGAGTACATAAAAATGATGAAATTTGAAAATGAAGCGGCAATGATTGCCTTTGGCAAAAAGCTCGGGCAAGCATTACAGCCCAATATGATTATTACGCTTAATGGTGAACTTGGCGCCGGCAAGACGACACTGACGAAGGGAATTGGTGCAGGCCTTGGGGTAAAGCGCGTCATTAATTCACCAACTTTTACAATTCTTAAATCCTATGAGGGACGTTTGACGCTTAATCATTTTGATGCCTATCGTCTTGAAGGCCAGGATGATGATCTAGGATTTGAAGAAATCTTTGATGATGGTGGTGTCTGTGTGATTGAATGGCCTGAATTCATCAGTGATATCATTCCAAAAGAACATCTAGATATCACTATTTATAAGAATGAAGATAATACTCGTTCACTAGAACTCAAGCCAACGGGTAAGAAATATGAGGATTTAGTAAACGCTATGAAGATGACATTGGTAATGGATACATCCAATCAATATTTAGGTATTGGATTATATCGTGGTGATGAAAAACTAGAAGCCATTCTCGTTAATGAATCTAAGCGTCAGTCAGAATATGCCATTCCGAAACTTCAGGAAATACTCGAGCATCAAAATGTAAGCCTGATGGACATTGATGAAATGGTTATCACAAAAGGTCCTGGCAGCTATACAGGTGTTCGTGTTGCAATGACAATTGCGAAAACACTCGCTGTGATTGCCCCAGTAAAAATTAAGGTTGTTAGTTCTCTAGCAGCCTATGCTGGAAATAGTAAGGCGATAAGTATTATTGATGCAAGAAGTCATAAATTATTTGTCGGGGTATTTGATCAGGGCAAGAATATTGTTGAAGATCAGTTGATGAGTATTGATGAGTTTGATCACTTAAGAAAGCGTTATCCTGATTATAAGATTGTTGGTGATGGGGAACTTGTTGGGGTAGAAAGTGATAACAGTCAGTTAGTTGATAATATCTTTGCCCTTTCTAAAAAGGAAGAACCAGTTGAACAACCAGATTTACTTGTTCCTCAATATATTAAAGAGGTTGAGGCTAAAAAAGCATGTTATTAAGAGCGATGAGATTAAGTGATCTTGATAACATCATGCCCTTAGAACATCAGCTCTTTTCTTCACCTTGGAGTAAGGACGATTACATATATGAACTCTTCTCTAATCCTTATGCCAAATATTATGTCTTAGAAGACGACAAGATTGTTGGATATGTGGGTATCTGGATTACATATGAGACGGCCCAGATTACTACAATAGGTATCGCCAAAGAAAGACAGGGCGAAGGATTAAGCAAGTTATTAATGAATAAGGTCATCGAAGAAACAAAGGATTGTGAAGCGATTACTCTTGAGGTACGTGTCTCAAACGTAAAAGCCATCAAGCTTTATGAATCCTATGGCTTTAAAAAAGAAGCTATTCGAAAAGACTATTATCTCGATAATCATGAAGATGCATATCTCATGATGAAAGAAAGGAAGATTTAAGTGAGTACAATCTTAGCGATTGAATCAAGTTGTGATGAAATGAGCGTTGCGATATTACGCAATGAAAAAGAACTGCTCGCCAATGTTGTGGCGTCACAAATTGATATTCATAAACAATATGGTGGTGTTGTCCCAGAAATTGCCTCACGTAAACATGTTGAATGTGTCTCAGCTGTTTTGCGTGAAGCATTACGTCAAGCCAACATTACACCACAAGACATTGATGCCATTGCAGTGACAAAGGGTCCAGGACTTGTTGGGTCATTGCATGTGGGCATGCAGGAAGCCAAGACTTTAGCCCTTGCGCTTAATGTCCCTCTTATTGGCGTTCATCATATTGCTGGACATATCTATGCCAATAATCTAGAAAATACCATCCATTATCCAGCTTTGGCTTTAGTTGTTTCAGGTGGACATACGGAACTTGTTTATATGCGTGATGAATTCCAGTTTGAAGTAATTGGTACGACATTTGATGATGCCATTGGTGAAGCCTATGATAAGGTTGGACGAGTTCTCCATTTACCTTATCCAGGTGGTCCAGTGCTAGATAAAATGGCGCATGAGGGAGAAGTGACTTATGACTTGCCTCGTCCTTTAGATGATGGCAGCTATAATTTCTCTTTCTCTGGCTTAAAGAGTGCGGTGATTAATTTAAAGCATAATGCTGATCAGCGTCATGAGCAAATTAGAGGAAATGACTTGGCAGCAAGTTTCCAGGAAGTTGCCATGGATACGATTAGCTCAAAAGCCATCAAGGCAGCGAGAGATTTAGGCGTGAAAGAAATTATTGTCGCCGGCGGTGTTTCTGCCAACAAGGGCCTAAGAGAAAAAATGGCAAATAGTGAAATTCCAGCAATCTTCCCACCTATGAAATACTGTACGGATAATGCAGCAATGATTGCGGCTGCTGGTAGCGTGATGTATCGTCACAAAGTGTTTAGTTCACTTGATATTTCTGTTAAACCGGATTTTGATCTGGAAAATGAAAGTGCAGGTAAATAATATGGCAGAAAAGAAAAAAATCTCAAGAGCGACAATGGCGCGTTTTCCTATTTATTTAAAAGCCTTACGAGCAATGGGACACATTGGTAAGGATAATTTCTTAAGCAGTGAACTTGCGGAAGTGACACATATCCAGGATACGACAATCCGTCGTGATTTTGGTTTTTTGCCTCAGAAAGAGACTCTTGGAAAAAGAGGCTATGGGTATGATACCAATCATATGATTGAAGCATTAAGCGAAATGCTTGGTCTTGGACTTGATGAATCGATCATTCTTATTGGTGTTGGTAATCTCGGCAGTGCCATCTTAAAATATAATCGTTGGAAATATACGGTTGGAAAGATTGTCTGTGCCTATGATGCCAATCCTGATAAGGTCGGTAGTGTCTATGGCATTGATATTTATAATATTGATGATTTAGAGACATCTTTCCCAGATAAATGTAAGATTGCGATATTATGTATTTCTGATGATGTTCAGGAGACTGTTAATCGCTTAGTGAAATTAGGTGTTAAGGGAATTGTCGATTTTACACATAATCACTTTGTTGTACCTAAGGGTGTCGAAGTACAGTCTGTTGATGTTGTTGTCGCAATTCAGGAATTAGAATTAAAAATGAAAGCGAATGAAGAGGAGTAATGATATGTTTGAATTCATGACTATTAGAGAATTATATGAATTATGCCTGAGTGGAGATCAGGTCGAGCAGGATAGCTTAGAATATGTAGAGCTTGAAGGCTGGGTGAGAACGAATCGTCCAAGTGGTAAGATTGGCTTTATTGCCTTAAATGACGGGACATATTTTAGAAATGCTCAGGTTGTTTATTCTGATAATCTCAAGAATTTTGATGAAGCCAAACATATTTCTACAGGCAGTGCTATTCATGTGTTAGGCAAATTGAAATATACACCTGAAGCTAAGCAGCCTTTTGAAATTGAAGCAACAGAAATCGAAGTAGAAGGTGCCTGTGATGAAGATTATCCATTACAGAAAAAGAGACATTCCTTTGAATACTTACGTGAAATCCCTCATTTAAGAGTAAGAGGTAATACTTTCTTTGCCATCTTCAGATTAAGATCAGTTCTGTCCATGGCCATCCATGAATTCTTCCAGTCTCAGGGCTTTGTCTATGTTCATACACCAATCATCACTGGTAATGATGGTGAGGGTGCTGGGGAAATGTTTAGAGCAACAACAATCGATGATACTGATTTTGAAAAAGATTTCTTTGGTAAAGAAGCTTTCTTAACTGTAACTGGTCAGCTTCATGTAGAAGCTTTTGCAATGGCTTTTAGAGATGTCTATACATTTGGTCCAGCTTTCAGAGCAGAAAATTCCAATACAACAAGACATGCTTCAGAATTCTGGATGGTTGAACCTGAAATTGCCTTTGCGGATTTAGCTGATGATATGGACTTGATGGAAGATATGATCAAGTACTGCATCCAGTATGTCTTAGATAATGCGCCTGAAGAAATGCAATTCTTCAACCAGTTTATCGATAAAGACTGCATTAACCGCATCACAAAAGTGAGAGATTCTCATTTTGCCCGCATGACATATACGGAAGCCATCAACATTCTTGAAGAAGCTATCAAGAACGGTCACAAATTCGAAAACAAGGTTTACTGGGGTGTTGATCTCAATAGTGAACATGAACGTTATATCTGTGAAGAAATCGTTAAAGGTCCAGTATTCTTAACAGACTATCCAAAAGATATTAAAGCATTCTATATGCGTCTTAACGATGATGGCAAGACAGTGGCTGCTGCAGACTTGTTGGTGCCTGGAGTTGGTGAACTTTGTGGTGGCTCACAGCGTGAAGAACGTTATGATGTCTTAGAAAAGATCATGGATGAAAAAGGCATGACTAAGGACACATTACAATGGTATATGGATTTAAGAAGATTTGGTGGCTGTAAGCATGCTGGCTTTGGCTTAGGCTTCGATCGCTTCTTAATGTATCTCACAGGTATGGAAAATATCAGAGATGTAGAACCATTCCCAAGAACACCAAGAAATTTAAAATTCTAGAAAAAGGAGCACTGCTCCTTTTTTTCATGCATGAAAAATTGTAGAATACTAGAGAGGTGTTAATCATGTTGGATTATGCATTTGCGAATCTTTTTTATAATATAGTTTATTCTGATAATACAGTCTATGAACGTGACCTTAAAATGGAATATCAGGATTTTATTGATTTCAAGAACTGGCTTCATGTCCATGATATTGCTATTCCTATTCTTGATAAAATGAATGAAACAATGTTTGTCTATTTCAAGCAGGCCAAGACAACAAAACAGATGGAGCATCTGTTGCATTTGGATTTCTCTACAGCCTTTAATGACATCAAGAAACAATATGCCCATAAAACGCATGTCGTTTTTATTCCTGGAACACATAAAAGCTGGCCGGACTTTACTTTAAGAAGGAAGGATGTTGTCTTTATCCAGCTTAAAGATTCTTTCGAGCCTGCAGATATCTTAACCTGTGATCCTTGTGATCAGATGACAAGCTTAGCGCTTTATATTGATGAATGTCCAGGAGCTTATATTTTTACAAGTGATCAGGAACGCTTTTTCCCGATGCGCACTGCCGATGATATTGAAAAGCTTAATGAATTGTTGGAAAGTGATGATCTATTTGATTATGATCCGGGACCATATAGTTACTACATCCATCTTTCTGACCTCCATTTAGGCTCTAGCCATAAATTCCAGGCCCTTGAAGCGTTGTATGAATCACTGAACAAGCTTTATCCACATTTAAAAAGTCATCATGAACTGAAGTTCTTAATTTCAGGCGACTTAATGAATACGCCCAGTGAAAAGAATATGTATCAGGCGAATGATTTCATGAATGTCTTGAAAAAGCATTATCGTGCCAAGGTATCCTTTGTATTAGGCAATCATGATATGATCACAATTGGATTATCGATGGCGACAAGGGGCAAGGGGAAGGCTATCGCCTACCTGCTTGGCGAAAAGATTCAGGTCTTTGAAGATGATAAGTTGATTGTCTTGAAAATTGATAGTAATATGAGTGGTAACTTTGCGCGTGGAGCCATTGGGGCAAGACAGATGGCGGAGATTGAATACGAACTATCAGCTATTGATCATTTAGAAGACTATACGATCGTTGCAATGCTTCACCATCATGTCTATCCGGTTGTGAAAAGTGACTTCTTAAAGCGTAAATGGAATGAGCACTTTATTATTGGTAAGTTGATGGATTTGTCAAAGGCTTTAACTGATGCAAAGAGCTTTACGACATGGCTCAAAGATATGCATATACGCTATGTTGTTCATGGTCATAAGCATGTCCCATTCTTCATGCAGAAAAATGGCACTTACATTGTCTCGGCAGGTAGTGCTACGGGCAGTCTGAAAGAAAGTGAAAGCAAATATTTAAGCTATAATGTCTTGAAATATAATTATCAGACCCAATCCTTTACCAACTGCTGTATCATCTATCGTGACAAGAAGAATGCCCAGCGCTTAAAGATTGAAACTTACCTATTTGACAAGGAGAATGAAAATGAAATTGGTTGATGAAATGAAAGATGAGAAATTAGGTGTTGCGATTCTCTATAACTTTACAAAGGGATATCAGGATCCTGTACCTATGGAGAGCTACAACATCGTTATTCCTTTAATCTTTAATGATACATTCACAAAAGAAATCTTAAAACATGCGACACTAGAAGAAGTGATCAAGGCATGTCTGAAAGAAGATCCTGAGTTTGGTGTCAAAATCAAAAAAGCACTTGTCGATGACAATGACATTACGACAAAGAGTCAGGGCATTGGTGTGATTTCAGGCTTATTATCATTTGAATTGGTTAATAAAGAAATGTGTGGCTTTGCGAATGAGGCCAATGTCCTTGATTTTAAGGAATGCCGTATTCTAGGCAAGCTGATGCGTGGCAAGAGTGTTGATGATGTTCTTTCCATGATGGTGACAAGAGATATCAAGATTGTCATTTTACAAGCTTCCAGTGTTGGGAAAGATATTGACTTAGGCTTCTTCAATGCTCTTGGAGATGTGACATTCTATGAGAATGCAAGTGATGATGAAGTCATTGCATTATGTCAAGATGCAACAATCATTGCGACAAACAAAAACAAGATTACTGCCAAGGTCATGGATGCTTGTCCAAAGCTGAAATTCATTGCCGAAATGGCAACTGGCTACAACAATATTGATATTGAGGCGGCAAGTACACGAGGCATAAAGGTGGCTAATGTTGCCAATTATTCAACGTCGGCTGTAGCCCAGCATACTCTTGCCCTCGCTCTTGAGATGCTTCAGCATACTCATGAATATGACAGCTATGTCAAAAGCAAGGCTTATGGCGAAAGCGGACGCTTCTCATATTTTGAATATCCTATTCATGAACTCGCTGGTATGACCTGGGGGATTGTTGGCTTAGGAGCGATTGGTCACCAGGTTGCGAAAGTTGTTAGTGCGCTTGGCTGTAAGGTCATCTACTATTCAGCAAGTGGCCATCAGCAGGATTGTCCATATGAGATGGTAGATTTTGGCAAGCTTTTAGAACGTTCCGATATCATCTCCATTCATGCCCCACTTAATGATAAGACTTATCATTTATTTAAGGGTGGTGTCTTTAAGGTCATGAAGAAATCTGCTTATCTGATTAATGTGGGCAGAGGTCCGATTATTGATGAAATCAGTTTAGTAGAAGCTTTGAAAAACCATGAAATTCAAAAGGCAGCTCTTGATGTCTTTGAAGATGAGCCATTAGCTGTTGATTCACCTCTTTATGAAGTCAAAGATCAGCTGCTCTTATCACCACATGTTGCCTGGGCAAGTGTTGAAGCTCGACAACGTCTTGTTGAGGAAGTCTATCAGAATATCGAAGAATTTCTTAATGGGCGCCAGCGCAACATTGTCAATCATTAGACGTCTTAAGACGTCTTTTTCCTTATGGTAAGTAAAAGGAAGCTGTGTTAGAATGATTGACATAATGGAGGAATTATGAAAAGAGAAAGTTTTAATTCAAGACTTGGCTTCATTCTCGTCAGTGCCGGATGTGCAATTGGAATTGGCAATGTCTGGAAGTTTCCTTATCTTGTTGGACAAAATGGTGGAGGGCTCTTTGTGCTCATCTATCTTGTCTTTTTAGCCTTGATTGGCGTGCCTATTCTTTCAATGGAATTGGCCATCGGCAGAGCAAGTCGTAAAAGTGTTGTACAAGCCTATAAGAAACTAGAACCTGCTAAAAGTCAATGGCATTTACATGGCTGGATAGCGAATATCGGCTGTATACTTTTGATGATGTACTATACAACAGTATCAGGCTGGATGCTTGATTATGCCTTTAGATTTTTAACTGGTCAATTTAGACATGTCACATTGATGAGTGCTGATGGTGTTTTTGCCCAGCTGCTTAGCAATCCTGCTGAAATGATGGTAGCCATGATTGTTACTGTCATCGGGGGATTTATTGTATGTTCATTTGGCTTACAGAAAGGCCTGGAGAAAATTACGAAAGTGATGATGAGCTGTTTGCTTGGTTTAATTGTCTTACTGGCGATTCATTCACTATTTTTAAAGGGCGGCATGGCTGGCCTCAAGTTCTATTTGATGCCTAGTTTCAAGAATATAATGATGACGGGAGGCTTGAGACGTGTTGTCCTGTCAGCAATGAGTCAGGCCTTTTTCACTTTATCGGTTGGTATTGGGGCAATGGAAATCTTTGGCAGCTATATGAGTAAAGAGGAAAGCTTGCTTCAGGAATCGATAACGATTGCTTCACTTGATACTTTTGTCGCTATTGTCAGCGGACTGATTATTTTCCCAGCTTGTTTTGCCTTTGGCGTTGCTCCTGATCAGGGGCCATCATTGATTTTTGTAACCTTACCTAAGGTCTTTATCAGTATGCCATTGGGTCGCTTATGGGGGACATTATTCTTTGTCTTTATGACCTTTGCGTCTTTTTCAACAGTTATGGCAGTTTTTGAGAATTTGATTGCTAGTGCCATGGATAACTTCCATTGGTCAAGAAAGAAAGCCACAATCATCTTTGCAATTGTCATTCTTGTCCTCTCAACACCTTGTACGCTTGGCTACAATCTGCTTTCTAATATTACTGTGGCCAACAAGAACATCTTGGAAATAGAAGACTTTATTGTCAGCAATATCTTATTGCCACTTGGTTCATTGGTATTCCTGTTGTTCTGTGTAACGAAGTATGGCTGGAAGGCTGAAAACTACATGGCTGAAGCAAATCTTGGAAAGGGGATTAAGGTTAAAAGCTGGATGATACCTTACTTCCGTTATGTCTTACCAATTCTTATTATCATTGTACTAGTACAGGGATTATTCTAAATGAAGCGGTTTTATGACCGCTTTTTCACTTGAACAAGCATTTACAATTCAGTCTATTTCGTGTAGAGTAGAAATGTTGAAAGGAAGCGGGATATATGGAATATGAAGTGACAACTGAACAGTTTTCAGGTCCTTTGGACTTATTGTTGCATCTGATACGTGAACATAACATGGATCTGATGGATCTTGATGTGGCAGCTATTTGCGACCAGTATCTCGCCTATATCCAGACAATGAATCCGGCACTTTTAGAAGCTGTTTCTGAGTATTTAGTGATGGCTGCCTGGCTGATTGAAATGAAAAGCAAGCTCTTGCTTCCAAGCGAAAAGATTGAGGACGAGGAAGACGACTATGAAGCACAGCGTCAGCTCATGATCAAGCGCTTGTTAGAAAAGAATCAGATCAATGAAATACTCGATGAGCTTGAAGAAAACTATGAAGAACGCAACCAGATGTTTAGCCGCTTGCCAGCAACATTTGATGAATATGTCCAAGATGTCGAAAATGCCTTACCGGATAATCTTGAAGTTTATGATCTTATTGGGGCCATGCAGAATGTCTTACAGCGTCAGATTCTTGCCAAGCCGCTAGAAAGTCGGATTGCTCGTGTTGAGATATCGATTGATGATCGTACGAGTCAGATAGAAGACTTCTTCGCGAGTCATCGTGGGGAAGTGATTGATTTTGAAGATTTATTTGAGGGTGGCGATAAGTATTTTGCGATTGTCACGTTCTTAAGTGTCCTTGTACTTGTCAAGCATGATCAGCTAGAGATTATGCAGGAATCTAATTTTGAGAAAATCTATCTTAGAGGTAAATATAATGGATCATAATGAATATCTCTCGATTATTGAAGGCATGATATTCTTAGCTGGTGATGAGGGTGTTACTATTAAGGATGTCATGGGTGTATTGAATGTTTCCAAGAAAGAAGCTGTCAGCATGCTTGATGAGCTGATGGCACATTATAGTCTTAAAGTCATCAAGGGCTTCGATATTGCCAATTTTGGTGGCCTTTACAAGATGGTCACTTTACCCGCCCATGAGAAATATTATCGCAAGATGGTTGAAACAAATGCTAGCAGAATTTCCAAAAGTGCTTTAGAGACTTTGGCAATCATTGCTTACTATCAGCCAATTACCCGTGTTCATGTTGAGGAAATCAGGGGTGTGGGATGTGAAAGCATGATACGTAAGCTGCTTGCGAAAGCATTGATCAAAGAAGTAGGGCGTGAAGAAACACCGGGCAGACCGATTCTCTATGGTGTCACTGATCAATTCCTGAATGCCTTTAATCTTACTTCTCTTGATGAATTGCCTGAATTGAAGGAAGTCAATAGTTCACTTGAGGAAGAAGATCTCTTTGATACAAAATATATCGAAGGAAGAGATGAAGATATGAAAAAAGCTGGAACTTCTTAGAGTTACCAGCTTTTATTGTGATTTAGCTTCTGTGCGTGTCAGCACTTCTAAACGTTCTTTTAAGCTTTGAATGCGTAATTTGATTTGTTTTTGGGTAATCTTTGTTGCTGTTTCAGCAATAAAGATGCTTGCAAGCATGATAATTAATGTACCAAAGAACATAATATACATGAAATATAATTGTTCTGTAGCAAGATATAAAGCTGCACTGATACCAATCAGGATGCCGGCAACCTTTAAAGACTTTTTCCCTAAGAAGTAGGAATACAAGTCCCCACGAATAACTTTAGAGAAATCTTCTAGTGAATGAATGATTTCCTTGATTTCTTGTTGGTCAAGGTTCTGTTCGTTGATATTGCTTTGAATTTTTATTTTAAAGGGCATAATTCCACCTCCATGCCATGATTATAGCACCCTTATCAAAAAATAAAAGCAATTTACACATCCCCTTATCTAAGCTATACTACAAAAAGGTGATAGATATGAATGCAATAAAACATTTCCAGACAATTACAAAGCATAAAATACTCGTAGGTAAGCTTTGTTTTAAGCTTCATTTATATAAACAAGGATTATGTCATGACCTTTCCAAATACTCCTATACGGAATTTAAGACAGGAATTCTTTATTACCAAGGAACTTCCTCACCAAATGGGGCAGAACGAAAGCTTAAAGGTTATTCTGAAGCCTGGCTGCATCATAAAGGACGCAATAAGCATCATTGGGAATACTGGGTCGATTTCACAAGAAATGGTACAACGGCAGCTAAGATGCCTTATCGCTATGTTCTTGAAATGTTTTGTGACCGTATTGCCGCAAGCATGGTCTATCGTGGTGAAGACTATGATGATAGCTATCCTCTTACTTACTATGATTCGGGCAAACATTCCTATATTATGCATAAAGAAACAAGAGCTTTATTGGAATACTTATTGCATGAACTCAAAGATCGTGGCTTAGAAAAGACTTTTGCCTTGATCAATACAAAGAAAGGCTATGATGATTATCATTTGGAGGACTATTTATGAGAGCGATTATTGATGTTGGTGGTGGCTTAAGAGGAATATATGGAGCTGGTGTGCTTGATTATTGCATTGATCATCATTTAGAATTTGATGAATGCATTGGCGTATCCGCTGGCTCTGCCAATATGGCAAGCTATATTGCCAAACAGAAAGGCAGAAACTATCCCTTCTATCTTGATTATTCATTTCGTAAAAGCTATATGAGTTTAGAGAATATCTTTAAGAAAAAAAGCTATCTTGATTTACGTTATGTCTATGAGGCACTCAGTAATGAGGGTGGGGAGAATCCTTTAGATTATGATGCCTTTATAGCTAGCAATAAGAAATTTATCGCTGTTGGCTATGATGCTGATCATGCACAACCACACTATTTTACAAAAGAAGATATGGGGAGAAATCAGTATCAGGTGCTTGAAGCATCTTGTTGTTTACCAGTTGTATGTCAGAGTGTTGAAATAGATGGCATTCATTATTATGATGGTGGGCTAGCAGACCCAGTACCGGTACAAAAAGCTCTTGATGATGGCTGTGATGAAGTGGTTCTTATTTTAACGCGTCCACTTGAAAAAAGAGAAAACAATAAGCAGGATATCATGACTGCAAAGATCTTAAGCAAATTTGATGAATTAGCTGCCAAGAATCTCTTAAAAAGAGCTGACCGCTATAATCAAGGTGTTGAGATTGTCAAAGAATTAGAAAAACAAGGCAAGGGCTTGATTGTCGCACCTGATACTATTGGTGATATGTCAACCTTGACAAAAGATAAAGAAAAGCTATATTTACTCTATATAAAAGGGTATACTGACGGTGAAAAGATCAAAAAATTCTTAGAAAGGAATTCATAATGGAAAGATTACAAAAAGTGATTGCAGCTAGTGGCTATACGTCAAGACGTAAGGCTGAAGAGCTGATCAAACAGGGCAAGGTGGCTGTCAATGGTATTGTCGTAACAGAACTTGGCACAAAGGTTTCTAAAAAAGATACGATTACAGTTAATGGCCAGGCTATTAAAAAAGAAGAACATGAATACTATCTCTTTTATAAACCAAAGCAGGTTATTACTTCAATGCATGATGAGAAGGGCAGAAAGACCGTTGCTGATTATTTTACTGATGTTGATAAGCGTGTCTATCCTGTAGGACGTCTCGACTGGGATACGACAGGGGCATTGATTATGACAAATGATGGAGAGTTCGCAAATTTAATGATGCATCCATCATCTCATTTACCAAAGATTTATTATGCTTCTCTTGATGGGATTCTTTTGCAGAGAGAAAAGCGTGAACTTGAGAAAGGCATCTATCTTGATGGCGTAAAGACATTGCCATGTGAAATTGTCATTCGTGGTGTTGATGAAGAACATAAGACAACGATGATCGCGATACGTTTAATTGAAGGCAAGAATCGTCAGATCAAGAAAATGTTTGAAGCAGTTGGCCATCCAGTCAAACGTCTGCATCGTTTAGCTATTGGTGATATTGAAGTCACAGGCTTAGCACCAGGAGAATATCGTCCACTCAAGATTAAGGAAGTAAGAGTATTACGTGCTAAGGCTCTTGAAAATAAACAAAAGCAGGCGAAAGCAAAAAAACAGAACAAAAAGAAATATCAGGCAAAGAAAAAGATCTCCGCATAGGGAGATCTTTTCATTATCATATTATAATTCGATAGCTTCTACTGGGCAGCCTTCTGCAGCTTCCTTAACAGCGTCCATTAAATCTTCAGGGATATCTTCACCCATGATGTTTTCTACTTTGCCTTCATCATTGAAGTCAAATACATCAGGACATACTGCATTACAAGCACCACAACCAATACAATTTTCATTAACTTTAACCATAGTTAAGTTCCTCCTTTATATTACACAAGCTTATTATAAACCATCAAATCTCTTTTTGAAAGTGCTTTTTTCTACCATTACTAATAATGCCCATGAAATGAAAGCTATTTCCTTAAAAACTTTCTTATGGTATAATCTTTTAAGCGAGGGTGATGTATATGGCGAATGAAACACGTATGAATAAATATAAAGAATTTAGAGATTCTTTTAAAGATGATGAACAACCTATCAAGCAGGTAGTTGATGATAGTGTGGGGGAAGATGATTTTTTGTCTTTTTTACCTCATAATAATGAGAAAGACGATCTTCATCCTCTAAGCTATGATACTTTAGAAGAAGATGATATTGTTTTAAGTGCGATTAATGAAGCCAAGATTAATGTTGGAAAAGACAGATATAATACAAGAGCAGAAATCTTAAACAAGATTCGCAATGAAGAATCACAAAGTAAGGAAGATGTACAAGATTTGTCGGATGAACCTACAAAGATCTTCCATCTTGATGAATTAAAACAAGAAGAGAAAAAAGAAGTCAGTGATGATCAGGAAATTGATTATAGTGAGACATCACTTGATCAGGATAATGCCGTTGTACGACCATTCTCTTTAGGTGATCCAAGTGAGAAACAAGAGCCTCAGGAAGAAGTAAAACTGACAAAAAAGGAACTAAAAGCTTTAAAGAAAGCAGAAAAGAAAAAGGCTCAAGAGTTAAAGAAACAGGAAGAAAAAGCTCAGAAAGCCAAGAAGAAAGAAGAAAAAACACAAAAAGAAAAGCCAGAAAATGAAAAAAAAGAGCCAAATCGCTTTGTTTCTGGATTATTAAATGTTATTATCTTCGTATTGATTTTAATATTCCTGGCTATATGTTGGTTATATATACAGCAATTTCTTATTTAAGGAAGGTTGAAGATGAAGAGAATTTCTATCGCAATAGACGGACCAGCCGCTGCTGGCAAGTCAACAATTGCTAAAATGGTTGCAAGAAACCTGAATTATACTTATATCGATACAGGAGCAATGTATCGCTGTGTCGCTTACTCAGCATTTATTCATGGCATCAGCTATGAAGATGAAGCAGGCGTTGTCGGGCTGCTAAAGGACTTAAAGATAAAGCTTTTACCAGACGGCTCGATTCGCTTAAATGGCGAAGATGTTTCTTCTGCTATCAGGGCTAATGAAGTTTCGATGGGAGCTAGTATTGTTTCCCAGTATGCGAAGGTACGTAGTTTCCTCGTTGCCCAGCAAAGAGAAATGGCAAAGGGCGGCGGTGTGATTCTTGATGGCCGTGATATCGGAACAGTTGTATTACCTGATGCGGAATTAAAGATTTATCAGGTGGCATCAGTAGAAACACGTGCAAAGAGACGTTATAAGGAAAATATCGAAAAGGGTATTGAATGCGATTATGAAGAGATGAAAGCTGAAATAGAAGCACGTGATAAGCAGGATATGAATCGTGAAGTTTCTCCTTTAAAGAAGGCGGATGATGCGATTGAATTAGATACATCCAATATGAGCTTAGAAGAAGTTGTTGCTCATGTTATGGATTTAGTTGAAAAGAAATTAGAAGAATAGAGAGGTGTTATCATGAGTGAAGGCGTTGTCGCAATTGTCGGCCGTGCAAATGTCGGGAAGTCTACAATATTTAATAGAATTGTCGGAGAGCGTGTTTCCATTGTTGAAGATACGCCTGGTGTGACACGTGACCGTATATACGCTCATGGTTCCTGGCTGACAAGAGACTTTCGTATTATTGATACAGGTGGTATTGAACTCGAAAAGAGCGATATGACAGCTTCAATTAAAATGCAGGCAGAGATTGCTATTGAAGAAGCAGATGTCATTGTCTTTGTTGTAAATGGACGTGAAGGTGTTACGCCTGAAGATAGTATGGTTGCCCGCATTCTACAGAAGTCCAAGAAACCTGTTATTCTTGCCGTCAACAAGATTGATGACAATAAATACAAGGATAATATCTATGATTTTTATGCCCTAGGTATTGGTGATCCAATTCCTGTTTCAGGTGTTCATGGTATTGGTATTGGTGATGTACTTGATGAAGTTATTCGCTTATTGCCTAATAAAGATACAATCAATGATCCAGAAACCATTCGTTTTTCCATCATTGGTCGTCCAAATGTAGGTAAGAGTTCATTAACGAATGCCATCCTTGGGGAAGACCGTGTTATTGTCAGCAATATTGAAGGCACAACAAGAGATGCCATTGATACAAGCTTTACAAAAGATGGCCAGAAATATACTGTTGTTGATACAGCAGGCATGCGTAAGCGTGGGAAGATCTATGAAAATGTGGAAAAATATTCTGTCATGCGTGCGATGAGTGCGATTGATGATTCGGATATCATTTTAGTTGTCATTGATGGTGAACGTGGCATTCTTGAACAGGATAAACATATTGCCGGTTATGCACATGAATCAGGTAAGGGCGTTGTACTTGTTGTGAATAAGTGGGATGCCATTGAAAAAGACAGCAAGACGATGCAGGCTTTTAATAAGAAGATTCGTGAAAACTTCAAGTATCTAGATTATGCTAAGATTGCCTATGTCTCTGCGCTTAAGAAACAGCGTATTGATACAATCTTTGATTTAATCAATGAAGCTTATGAATCACAGCATAAACGTATTCCAACAAATCTCTTCAATGATGTTATTGTGGATGCACAGCTGATGAATCCTACAAGCAATTTCCAAGGTGGCCGTCTGAAAATCTATTATGGTTCCCAGGTCGCAATTACGCCACCAACATTCGTTCTATTCGTCAATGATCCTAAATTCCTGCACTTCTCTTATAAGCGTTATCTTGAAAACAAGCTACGTGAAGCGTTTGGATTTGATGGCTCACCAGTTCATATCATTTGTAGAAAGAGGGAATAGTGAATGAAAGCAGCAATTTTAGGTACAGGTAGCTGGGCGACTGGTCTAGCCCGTGTTCTTAATGATAATGGTGTCGAAGTATTAATGTATGGTGTTGATGATCGTGAAATCGATGATATCAATATCCGTCATTGTAACTATAAGTATTTTAAGAATGTCAAGCTTGAAGAAAATATACGTGCGACAAAGAACTTAGCTGATGTTATTGATGGAGCATCTTATATCATCATTACTGTTCCAACTCAGTTTGTTCGCTCAGTACTTGAACAAGTCAAGCCATTACTAAAGACAAAAGTCACAATCATTAATGCCGCAAAGGGCTTTGACATGAATACGAATATGCGTATTTCTGATACTATTCGTTCAGTCTTCACAAATAGTGAAATCAATCCGGTTGTTTCCCTTATTGGACCTTCACATGCCGAAGAAGTCGTGATTCGCATGTTGACGGCAGTATGTGCTGTCAGTCTTGATGAAAAAACAGCTCAGGATGTTCAAAAGCTCTTCTCCAATGACTATTTACGCGTCTATACATTAACTGATGAAATTGGTGCAGAATATGGCGCAGCCTATAAGAATGTCATTGCCGTTGCATCAGGTATTCTGAAAGGCTTAGGTTATGGAGATAATTCACGTGCTGCCTTGATCACCCGTGGTCTTGTTGAAATGACACGCTATGGCATGCTTAAAGGCGGAAAGGCCGAAACATTCTTTGGCTTGACTGGCGTTGGTGATTTGATTGTCACTTGTTCAAGTGAACATTCACGTAACTTCCAGGCGGGTAAAGAAATTGGCTTGAGTGATAATGCTAGTGACTTTATGGCTGGCAACCAGAAGACAGTTGAAGGTATTCGTACATGTAAGGTTATTCATGATGATATCCTAAAGAACTATCCTGAGTTCGAAGCACCAATCACAAATTGTGTTTATGAAGTTCTTTATGAGAATGGTAAGCCTAGTGAAAAAGTCAAAGAACTTATGAATCGTACATTAAAATCAGAGTCAATCAAAGGGTAAGATCTTCTTACCCTTTTAAGTAATTTGATCAGGATTTTTAAGGAAAACTTTGGTAAATATGTAAGTGAAAAATAATTCTATAATAAGCATCTATGGAATAGGGAAAATAGTGCATTAATGCACTATTTTTTTGATTTTTTAAGTTGTTTTTGTGGAAGCATTTTGGTATACTACTAAATGTTTTCAAGGAGGCAATCACAATGAATAAAAAAGAACTGATTGATATCGTTTCTGAAAAACGCGACTTGACAAAAAAGGACGCAGAAATGCTTGTTGATACAGTATTTGATACAATGGTTGATACGATGCTAGAAGGCGAAAAAGTCCTCATTAGTGGATTTGGTACATTCAAAGTCAATAATCGTAAAGAGCGTAAAGGCGTATCACCTAAGACGAAGGAAACAATTGTCATTCCTGCAAGCCGCACAGTCACTTTTAAACCAAGTAACAGATTAAAAGATGCCATGAACTAGCATCTTTTTTTCATGTTCAAATATTATTCATAATTATTATGCTATAATACATACATATCTTGAAAGGAGAGTTAGGTATATGTATTTTTATCCATATTCACTCTATATGAATCCCTATTATTTGTTAGGGACTGTCTTTGTTGTTATTGCCGTTGTCATTGGCTTAATAGCTCAGGCACGCGTCAGTTCAGCTTTTAGAAAATACTCACATATTCATGCCCGTATTGGCAAGACTGGTGCGGATGTTGCTAGAGAAATCTTAGATGCCAATGGCATGGCTGATATGCCCGTTAATTTAACGCATGGGACGTTGACGGATAACTTCAATCCTGGCAATGGCTCAGTGAATTTATCCGATGATATTTATAACGGAACATCGCTTGCATCACTGGCCGTTGCTGCTCATGAATGCGGGCATGCCATTCAGTATCATACTGGCTATACACCAATTAAAGTGCGTAATCTCATTGCACCAGTATGTAATATTGGAAACTACCTAGGCTGGATTGCGATTGTGATTGGCTTAGCTCTTGGACGCACAAAGATTGCCTGGTTTGGATTTGTCTTAATGCTTGGTATTTTAGTCTTCCAGCTTGTAACGCTCCCCGTGGAGTTTGATGCTTCAAGACGTGGACTGGCAATCCTGGAATCACATTATTTGATGAGTGATGAAATAGGTGGGGCAAAGGCAATGCTGAAAGCGGCAGCCATGACATATATAGCTGCTACACTCCAGACGCTTGCTTCCATGCTTAGAATATTCTTGTTGATAGCTGGTAATTCTCGAGACGATTAAAAGAGGGCAACCTCTTTTTCTTTGTCTTAAAATGTATTATAATTCTACTGAAATAAAGGAGAAGAGAATGGACTTTACGAATGAAAAGAAGAAACAAAATAATGTTGGCCCTAATCTTGGCTTATTAGGGTTAGTTATATTACTTATTATTGTGGTGTTCTATGTCATATTTGTTCATTTACCTTATAATGATCATCAGCGTGAGTTAGATGCAATCCGTACTTCAATTATTGAAAAAGATAAGCTGAATTATGATGGCTATTTTAACGAATATAATCGCTCTAAGACATATTATATTATTACAGCTAAGATCAAGGGGAAGAAGACTTACTTAGCTTATAATACGAAAAAGAAGCTTGTCGATAAATATGACCATAGTCCAGTAAGCAAGAAGACAATTATTGCAGATGTTGAAAATCGAGCCAAAGAAAGTGTATCGACAAAGGATATTGAAATAGGCTATGAGGATGATGAATTTCGATATGTGGTTAAGTATCAGACTGATCAGGCCTTAAATTATTTCTACTATACACTTGATGGCAAGTTCGTCAAACAGTATCGTCTTTAGGTGAATGTATGAATAATATACTTATAGATTACAATTGTATAGACTTTCATAAACTGCTTTTCTTAAAAGGAAAACAGATTGGTCTTAGTGACCAGGAAAGCTATATTTTAAATATCATGCTTCTTCTTCATGAACAGGGCGTGAGTCTGTTGACACCACAGATGATTGCCAAGTATTGTACAAGTGATATGAAAGCTATCGATCAGGCCATGCTGAAGTTTGTCAATGAGCGCTATTTAGATCGTCATAATGGCATCCTGGATTTTAAGCCACTTTATCGTCGTCTTCTTGATGAGAAGGTGGAAGAGGTTAAGGAAGTTAACTTGATTGAACGTTTTGAGGATGCATTTGGGCGTCCGCTTTCCCAAACAGAAATTGAAATCATTAATAGCTTTAAGCGTGATGGCTATGATGACCAGATGATTGTTGATGCGCTATTAGAAGCAGTGAGAAGCAATGTGCTTAACTTTAGATATATTGAGAAGATTCTTTCTAACTGGGCGCGCTATGGCAAGAAAATGCGTAATAAGCCAACTGAAAATACAACGCGTGAAGCCTTTAGTGATGAAGTCAAGAATTTGGAGTGGTGGAAAGTATGAAAAAAGAAAAAGTAGAACGTGTTCTGAAGACATTTGATGAGATGTTTCCTGATGCACGTTGTGAGCTTAATCATTCAAATCCCTTGGAATTGCTTATTGCGACAATGCTTTCAGCCCAAACGACTGACGCTTCTGTCAATAAAGTCACACCGGCACTGTTTGAACGCTATCACACCGCCTATGATTATGCTCATGCAAATCAACAAGAACTAGAAAGCTATATCCGCAAGATTGGCCTTTATCGCAATAAAGCCAAGAATATCATTCTTATGTGCAAAGCGCTTGAAGCACGCTTTGATGGTGAAGTGCCAGCTGATTTCGATGAGCTTGTTAGCTTGCCAGGGGTAGGACGTAAAACGGCAAATGTAGAAATGGCTGAAGCCTTTCATGTGCCAGCTCTCGCTGTTGATACACATTGTGCCCGTATTGCTAGAAGGCTAGGATTTGCATTTAAGAAGGATGATGTTGATACGATTGAGCGTAAGCTAAAGAAACAAATACCACAGGATCGCTGGATTAAGACCCATCATCAAATGATTTTCTTTGGGCGCTATCATTGTAAGGCCCAATTACCTCATTGCTATGAATGTCCCTTAGTGGATATCTGCAAAGAAACAAGGTATATTAAATAATCGTGGGGTCACAGTAGCCCTTTAAATAATTGTGGGGTCATTTAGATATGAGGCAATAAAATATCGTGGGGTCATGAACTTATGTTTCATGATCCTTTTAAATTATGCATAATAATGAAGTCCGTCTCTTAGATGAAGGGGAATGAAATTATGGACAATAAAGAATTATGCTATATGCTGGATCTTGATCCAGATACAGTTGAGGATGTGAATATCACCAGAAAAGACGAGAAATATGTCTTCAGTATAGTCATGAAGAGACAAACATATGAATGTCCTGAGTGTCACTCAAGTCATGTGAACATAAAGGCAAATAAATCCAAAAAGCTTGTAGGTGC